>NZ_JBFUGY010000019.1:0-146046 GCF_056402655.1 Bradyrhizobium sp. P3_C3
CGAGTTCGGCAGCCACGGACTTGCTTGGCAAGCCATCCGCACACCGCAGGATCGCGCGGCAGCGCTCAGATAGCGATCGGGCAACGCGATGACGACGAACTTGCCTCTCCAAGTACGCCCGCTCCTGCGGACTAAGCACCAACGGCGCGATCGGCCGGCCTCGTTCACCTGCATTCGCCACGAGCTCTCTCCTCTGTAGAGATTCGAGCTATCAACTAATGTGGCGAACTTGCGTTCCAGATGACTAGTTCTCAAGCCAGACACTCATGCCCGGCTCAAGGTCTGTCGAATCTCCCTTGGGATCGAGGCGTAAGCGCAGCGTATTGCGGTCATGATGGCCGATGACACGCTCTGCCTGCCAGGTGGCAAAGTAAGCGTTTCGGGGCCGTCGGGGCAGCTTCTGACCCAAGGCGACATTCAACGTCTGGAGTGATTTCCAGCTTCTGTCTGATCTTCGGATGCTAGCCGGGGAAGTCGCGGAACTCCTTGACGAGATTGAACGGGATTTTCCACCCGGCGCCTCCCCCGCGCATCAGCATCTTGATGTCTTCCGCCCTGTTTTCTTTTCCGGTTTTCGGATCGGTCTCCAGCGTGTGGCCTTGGCTGTCCCAAGGTTTGCTCGCGCTCTTCGAGTAGTAGCCGAGAAAATGGCCGGATTCATGGGCAGACGTGTTAGGCCCGCGTTGCGAGCTGATGAAGGCAAGGTCCAGCCCGCGAGCAAACGAGCCATTGGCGAGGCCGCCATTGGACCAAACCTTATCGACGCAGAAAATGGTTAGATGGGCGCCCTGAACTTTGTGTTTGACGAAGATGCCCTTCAGTTTCTCGACGTCGATCACATCGGGAAAGGTCGCCAGGCTCGCATCCTTCATGCCAGTCGCATTGGCGATCTCCTGTTTGATGGCAGCCTGCGAGTCGTCGATGACCAGCCAGTCGCTTGGCACCCGCTCGAAGCGGATGTTGGCCTGCGGCCTCCATATATTGTTCATCGTCAGCAATTCGTCTTGCTCGTTGCAGGGCTTCTTGGCGTGAAACGCCGGAGCGCCGCCACTCCCCGGAACCATGACATTGCGGAACGCCACCTTGATCTTGATTTCCGGTAGCACCACGACATAGAGCTTGGCTTCGATCTTCCGGCCGGCCGAACGGGCCACCACCTCCAGGCCGGGAAAACCAATCGGCTTAATCCGGCCATTGATCTCGAAAAACCGTGCATCGCCATTGAAGGTGGCGGGAAGTGACGCCGCCCTGAGCTGCGGATCGATATCGGGTTTGGAGAAGGTTTCTCTGGCCTGCATGACGCGTCTAAGGGTATCGGCGCCATCGATCTCCTTGATCCCGAGGGCATGGGCGTTAGGATCGACTTTGAGCTTTCTTCCGGGATCGATCAGCGCCACGATGTTGGAGCCGCCGAACGGCACCACCATGCCCGGCGGGCTGCGGCGCTCATCGATGCCGGAGCGGCGGAAAACCTCTTGAAAGGCGGCCATGTCTGGTTCTCCTGTCTTAGTTCGGTCCGTCAACGCGAAATCTTGCGCGCGGAAATGAGAGCCTCCTTCGGCGGCGGGAAAACAATCTGGCCGGTCCCCGCGGCGAGATGCAGAAAATTTCGGCGGCGAAGTTTCATGGCCAGTTCCTCCGCAACAATTTGGCACGGACGGCAATAGGCGTAGCCTACCCCGCTTTCCGGAGAGCGCGGAAGGCCAATCAATGTCCGCTAATGGCCCTGTTGAGGGCGCCCGCACCTCGCCTTTGAACTTCCCCGACCGCTCACGTCACTACTAGTCATAGCCGTGGTGGGAGCCGACGCTCCCTCCAGTGCTCAGCTTTGGGCAGGCCACGCCAGCAATGGGAGAAATTGCCATGGGACGCGCGCCGCAGCCACTGCCGCAATACACGCCGCCGGGCCCGGTGGAACAGATGCCGAATATGGCGACGCAACCGCAGTGCTCGCCGCTTGCCAAGGTTCACAGCGCCGCCGTCTTTCCCTACGTGGCCAATGAAGTCGCGACGTCCCGCACCGAGGTCGGCCATCTCGGTGTGGACGTCAGTCTGGTCCCGCCGGCCGGCATCTGCCAATATCTCATCATCTGGGATTTCGGCGTCGACTGGCGGCATCTCAAGAACATCGCCAAGCGCGATCCGCTGTTGGCAGCGCAGCTCATCCGATTTGAGACCGACAAGTCGTTGCAGTTCCAGATCGTCGGATACAGCGACAGCACCGGCGGCGAACGGAACAACAGCTTCCTGCGCACGGGCCGGGCCAAGAACGTCTTTCACCTGTTCGGCCCAAGCGCCCGCTCGCGCGTCTTCTCCGTCAAGCCCGCCTCACACTACGAGTATCTGAAGGACAACACGACCGTGATGAACAGGGCCGCCAATCGCGCTGTGGTCGTCGAAATCTTCGGCGGCGGCGGCGGGACGATCTAGCCACCTTCCACAACGCGAACGGAGGGGCGGGCGGCTCCTATTGGTGCAGTACAGCGTTTCAGCGCTTGCGGAGCCTGGCCGGACCACTATTGCTCGACCACGCAAGGGAGGTAGGTCATGCCACTGACCGAAGGCGACGTCCTGGACACACTCAGTGACTCGGTCGCGCTTGGTATCGAGTTCTACGTCGACAAGATCCATATCAAGGGCGAATACTTGACGACAGTTCGCGATCACATTCGCGCCGGCAATATATTGGTGAAGGGCGGCACTCAGGATCTCGCCTTCTACGATCAGGTTACGGATGTTCTGTTGACGCAGAAGAAGTCGCCGCCCGCAAATGATAGCGATCGGGCGCTGCTCCTGCATGAGTGCGTCCACGCCATGATCGACGTCTATGATCCTGACGGCGCTGTTACGCGCCACATGGGCGAACTGGCGGCCTACCTCACTCAAACCACATATAGCGTTCGCAAGAATCCGTCGTCTAACCGCAACGGCACCGCCCCCTGGGACAAATTCTGGGGCGACCTCTACGCCACGGTGCGCGCCAATAAGCTCGACACCAGCGCGGGCAACGGCGTCCGGATCCCGTCGGCGACGCTCGAAAATCTGCGCCGGCAACTCGCAGCGCTGCCTTTTGTGAACTATGGAGATTTCACAAAAGAAGCGACGGGCGTATCGGATGGGCTGACCCGCAGGAACCTATTTCTGTCGAGCGATGAACCCGTGTCGATGCGATCATCGAGCGTTTCCCACGAAACTTATGTTGATCCGAGCGATGACTATTTGATGCGCACCCTGATGGAGGCCTACGCGAGCGCCGATGTTAGAGGCTATGGCAGCCGCCTGCGCCGGCTACGTCGTGATTTTCTCTATTGCTCGCTGTCTCGCGCCCATGAGCTCCGGAAGAGGTTTTCGGTGCGGAAGCGTGGAGACCGGCTCTCCGAACTGTTTCACGATCGCCTGTCGCATGGCGGCCGCGCAATTCTTCTCCGTGTGCTTGCGCTGCGAAGCTGACCAGCACGCAAGTCGGAAAAATACTTTTGAGAGGAAGAATGCGCGACCGCACCGCGTCGAATGCTCGGCGTGTCGGTGCTTCAGTTAAGTAGACTCCCGACCACTCCCCTGCAGCGGGTTCTAGTCCAGGTGCCTTGCGCGCAGATCTTGAAGGTCCTTTTTCAATGCCACAAGATCCAGCCCGCGAGGAAAAGTGAGGCGTCCAGAGCGGATCACGAGCCGGACGTACGGATAGCGCTCCTCGGCAAGCATCGGAGAACTGATTTTGTATTTGTGCCAATCTTCAACGATGTGTGCCTGTTGCTCGACGTTGTATGAGTCCCAGGAATCGCCCGGCGTGTACTCGTAGCCGGAACCGATTGTCTGCGTCCAGAACGAGCGCGCCATCGTCCAGTTTGAATCGTTGAACGCCTGCCACACATGGGTCATTTCGTGCACGAAGAGGTCGCAAATGCGACCGAAGTCGTCGCACAAGAGACCGAAGGTGGGGCTAGGCGATGCCAGGTTACTGAACGCGACACTGCCAAGATTGATGGCATACCGCATGCTCGGCACCATGGGATTGCCTCCCCTGAAGAACGGTCCATCGTTCGTCCACGGTCTTCCGCCTGCTCCCAGGCCATTGGTAATCGCAATTGTCTCCCACGGCGGCAGCGTCGGGCCAAAAACGTTGCGCGCGAAATCCCGTTCGCTCACGTCCAGCACGCGCGCGAAGTCGGGTCGGCTTCCTTCACATTCCGGCGGGGTCGGAGCCGCTGGGGTGGGCGCAACCGGTGGAGTGGGCGCAATCGGCGGGGGAGGCGGCGTACCTGGCGGCAGATAGATGAATCCCCCTCGCCATCCACCTCTCCCGCCCGTCGTACCGGAGGAAAACGCAAAATTTTGGCGATCGGGCGACATCGCGCGGCAGCCGACATACTCGGCCAGGTACCAGTTCACCTGGCGTGTGGCTTGTTGGAAATCGCGCTGCTTGACGAGCTTGACGCCCGGAAAATTGAACTCGATGAGGTCCCAGGGGGCGATGCCGATCCGCTTGGCAAGGGATATCCAGGTCTCGCCTGCCGTCACCGCATGCCGGATTCCCGCGGGCGGTACATAGCTTTCGACGACGGGCTTCAACGGCCTTTCCTGGTTCGGCAATGTAAGACCTCCCCCGCCGATTCCTGCGGAACTACGCGTTCTCGCCACCAATACTTATTGGTCGCCGCTACCTCGAGGCGGTTCGATGGTTCCATTCATTCGGGCCACCAACTGGCAGTGGCAAATCGAAGAGCCTCATTCGTAGATTGGAGGCGTAGACACGAAGCAATGTCGAACGAGCGATATCCGCTTTAGCGCCGGCCTTTTGGCTTCGAGCCGAGCAGATCATGCGTGCCGCTGATGCTCACGGTTCCGGAGCACTCGAAACCGCCGAAAAGTCCGCAGGAGCCCGTGACCGTAACGCGCAAGTCTTTGCGCTGGTACATGTCGACCGAAATGCCCACGCGCGAAAAGTCGTTCGCGCTGTTCGGCAGGATCAGATCGATGTGCTCCGCGGCCCATTGCGGTATATGCTTGTTGCTCTTCCAGAACAGCTCATTGCCGGCGTGATGCACGAAGTTCGGTCCGACCGTAAGGGCGCCGTCCACGCCTTCGAATACGAAGCCTGTTTCGTCGATGTGCACGTTCACCCGATCAGGTGCTACGGCGAAATGCAACGAGGTGATGTCCTGGGGCTGCGGGTCCTTGCCGAATTGCGAGCTGTAGGCGTCGCTCCATTGTCCGCGGTCGCGCCCGAGCCCGAAGCCATGGCGGCCCGGGAGATCCCGCGTTGAGAGCGGCCTGTCCGACAGCTTTGGGCGCCAGATCTCCCGGAACCCCTTGCCGATCGTTGCCGCCATCGACAGATCGAGGGCCCAATGCGACGCTTTCTCCCGGCTTTGCCCTTCGGCGAAGGCGTCGAATCCGTCCGTCGTCTTGGCAATGCGCAGCTTCTTGATCAGCTCTTCCCAGTCCTTGGGCAGGAAGGTGACGCCGTCGAGCGTGGTCGTCGCGGCAGCGACACCATACTTCTCGAGCTGGTGCCGGATGTAGGGCTTCTCGTCATAAAGGCGCACATCCGGGTTGGGGCCGGCAAAATAATTCTTCAAATCGATCTGCGGCCGCAGCATGGTCAGTCGTGCCGCGATCTTCCGGTAAGTGTCGGTCGTCGTCGGATCGGTCGTCGTCATGGGGCGCACTCCGAGGCAATCCTCGCCCCAAATTGGTCTCGCCCGGACGGGTTCGGGTTCAATGCCGGCTCGTTCGACCAAGCTGCCGCCCGGCCCAGGTTATTCGAATTCCTATCGCGCCGGTGCAATGACTGTTTGAACCTGCTGATCGGAAACGGCGACCACCAACCGTGGGGTAGTGCGAACAACGAGGACGATCAAATGTCACTGCGGAGCAGGGTATTGGACGTACTCCATGGCCCGGCGGTCGCACGCATGCGCTTCCGGTTTCCGATCCGCGGCAGCCATGTGACGATTGCGCCGCAAACGTTCCATCACGTCGCCCGCGCGATCCGGTTGGGGCAGGTCACCGTCAGACCTCCGACGGATCTCGCGGCAGGCGTTGCTGCACAATACAACGATGTCGCGAGAACCAGGGCGGACGGCACGGCGGTTGCGGCAAACACGCTGGAGGTCGTGTCGGCAGCGGGGCGGATGGACGAGGCCTATATCGTCCACGAGAGCCTGCATGCGGCATACGATCTGTTGCGTACAGGCCTTGATGCCAATGCCGAAGAGGCGTCTGCCTACGTCTGCACGGCGCTCTATTGCCGCATGACAGGCCTGCCCCGCCCTCGCTGGGCCAACGGGCCGATCTACGCCAATGCCGCAGAGGTCGCCCGAACGCTGCTGTCCCAGTATCAGAAGGGCGATCCCGGGATTCCCTGGGTCGGCGAGCATGAATGGAAGATGCTGCGCGCAGGTGTTGGCCTTGATCCGGTCTATGCCAGCGGACCCGGCGGTATTCTCACGGGATGGCTCCTCGGCCAGCAATATACCCACGACGGCTAGAGTGCCGGGCCGCATCCGCTGCAGGAAATGGCACGAGCTTCCAACTCCTGCCGTTCATCGCCAACGGAGCCGACGCACTTGAGCGCATCACGCGACCAGCAGGCCCAGCTTGCCGACCATCGCAAGCGAGCGCTGAACGCTTTCTCGCGTTGACAGCAATAACGGCTCGGCAGGCTGCCCGGCATTATCCTTCTGGTCTATCCGGATGGTCGGGCCGAATTTTTCCGTCATTTCGGCCGTGATCTGGTCGATGGTCCGCGCTCCGTCGAGCAATTGCAGGAAATCCCTGGTCCGGTCGTCCTCCAACTGCACCGTTTGGTGGAGGAGGTTGGTGACGAGCGGACCTGTTTGCGCTTGTCTTCGCGCGAGCAGGCTCGCCTGCGGATGCTCGGTAGCTTCCTTCAACAAAAAGGGACGCGACAGCAGGAACGAAACCTCGCCGCTGCAAGCCAGGATGAACATCGCCTCCGTCAACACCTTTTGGTCATCATCCGCCCGCCGGTCGCCCAGCAGCGCGCGGGCCCCATCGAGCAGCTCGTCGAATGATAATGCTCGCGGCCAGGCCCGGCCCAGACATAGATGCGCGGCCTTCAAGAGCGGATTGGTTACCGTGACCCTGCTGCCGTCCTGGTTCTCGAATTCCATCGCGGAATCGTCGGTCACGCAGGCGTTGGGGTCGACCGGGTTGGTCGTGCTCAGCAAATGGAACCGGGTGACGAAATCGAGGTCGACCTGGCGGGACAGCGAAATGCTGTCGTGGCAGAGCAAGGTGCGCCGAAAGCCGTTGCCGTCGATGAAGTCCTGATATTGATCGCGCGCCATGAACTCGCTTTCCGGGAAGCGCTGCAGCGTCGCGCGAACCTCCTCGGAATAGCCGGCAAGATAGCGTCGTGAAAAATCAGCATCGCCCAGATATTGCAGGCCATGGCGGCTTGCGTCCTCGGCGACCTCATGCAGCAAGAACGCCTCGGCACCATCATCGAGATCGTCGTGAAACAGAAGCTCGTCGGGGGACTTGAGGACGCGGTTGTACTGGTCGCGCATAACTGCGCCGTGCACCGAGTTGGCCTTCGAGCCGTCGCTCAGGAACTTCAGGATCGCGCGGGCCTGTCCGACCTTCTCCTTCATGCCGGTGAGACGGCGGGTGTGATACCGCATCATGTCGCGGACCATGTCGCGAAGATGCGAGAACGGGTGCGCATTGTAGCTGACGTAGCAGACCCCGCGGGGAGCCAGGTTCTGCTTGAAGATCATCATCATCTTCTCGCGCACCGCCGGCGGCACCCAGGAATACACGCCGTGTGCGATGATGTAGTCGAACTCCCCGAAGCCTGCGTCGACATTCATGATGTCGCAATGGAGAAGCTTGATGTTGCTCAGGCCCAATGTGGCGATGTTTCGCTGGCCGCGCTCGATCGTCACGCCGCTCAGGTCGACACCGACGAATTCGCTGATTGGATATTGAAAGGCCATCGGCAACAGGTTGCCGCCAACGCCGCAGCCAAGCTCCAGCACCCGGCAACGCTCGACCGGCGCTGACTGCATGCCGTAAACGGCAGCAATGGTAGCAAGATGGTTCGGATGAGTGAGCCCGTAGACGTGGCCTGGGTAGTAGACCTCGTCGTATGGCGTGGGACCGGCGTTCGGGTGGCGATGCTCGGTTTGAATGTTCATCGTCCTCAGTTCCACGAATATGCGAACTTGTCGTTCTCGATCGAGACCCGCGCTTGCTTGATTTCTTCCTTGGCAAGCGACTTGCTAAGGAACTCGCGCGACAGCTCCGGGAGCAGGGTGTTGGTGATGATGTTGTCAATCATTCGCCCGCCGGAATCCGGGTCGTTGCAACGTGACACAATGTGCTCCACGACCGCGTCATCGTAGTCGAAGGACGCGTTATGATTGTCGCGGAGGCGTCGTCCGATCCGGTCGAGCTGTAACCGAACGATCCCGGCGAGCATCTCGTCGGATAGCGGGAAGTACGGTATCGAGACGATGCGTCCGAGCAGCGCTGCGGGAAACACCTTCAGCAGTTCCGGCCTCAGCATCTTGGCGAGCTCTTCCGGCTCGTTGCGATACTTTGGATCGCGCGAGAGGCCCATGATCAGATCGGTGCCGACGTTGGTGGTAAGGATGATCAAGGTGTTCTTGAAGTCGATCCGCCGCCCGTTGCCGTCCTCCATGGTTCCCTTGTCAAACACCTGGAAGAAGATCTCGTGGACGTCGGGATGAGCTTTCTCCACCTCGTCGAGCAGGATGACACTGTAGGGCTTGCGCCGGACAGCCTCGGTGAGGCGTCCACCTTCGCCATAGCCGACATAGCCGGGAGGTGCACCCTTCAAGGTCGAGACGGTGTGCGCTTCCTGGAACTCCGACATGTTGATCGTGATCATGTTCTGCTCACCGCCGTAAAGGGTCTCGGCAAGCGCCAGGGCGGTTTCAGTCTTGCCCACGCCGGATGGACCAGCCAGCATGAACACGCCGATCGGCTTGGAAGGGTTGTCAAGCTTGGCGCGGCTGGTCTCGATTCGCTTGGCGATCATCGTCAGCCCATGAGACTGGCCGACGACGCGGCGGTTGAGGATCTCCGGTAGCTTCAGCACGGTTTCGATCTCGTCGCGCATCATCCGGCCGACCGGGATGCCGGTCCAGTCAGAGACAACGGACGCCACCGATTGCTGGTCTACATGGGCATAGACCATCCGCTTCTCCGGATGGATGCTCTCAAGTGTGTCGAACTTGCCGCGCAACTCCGCGCGCCTGGCAGCCGGATCTTCGCCTTCTTTGGGCTGGGACAGAATCTCCCGGATGCTCCGGATGTCCTTGACGAGTTCCTGCTCTGCGGCCCAATCGGCTTCAAGGTTCGTCAGCTTGTCCTTCAGTGCCGCAATGTCGTTGTCGATCGCCGTGATGCGGTCGCTGTCCTTAAGCCCAAGATCGCTGTCGCTGACGAGTGCCGATTTCTCGGCTTCACGAGCGGTAATCGCAACGCGTGCATCCTCGATCAGGGCTGGCGTCGCGCTCTGGCTGATGGCCACGCGCGCCGAGGCGGTATCAAGCAGGCTGACCGCCTTGTCCGGCAACTGCCGTGAAGGAATGTAGCGGTGGGACAGGTTGACCGCTGCGACGATCGCAGCATCGGAGATGCGAACGCCGTGGTGCTTTTCCATCGGACCGAGAAGTCCGCGCAGCATGATGCAGCAGGTCTCCACTTCCGGTTCATCGATCTGGATCGGCTGGAAGCGTCGCGTGAGCGCGGGGTCTTTCTCGATATACTGGCGATATTCTGCCCATGTGGTGGCGGCGATCGTGCGCAGCGTGCCACGGGCGAGAGGAGGTTTCAGGAGATTGGCCGCATCACCGGTGCCGGCCGCGCCGCCGGCGCCGATCAATGTATGGGCTTCATCGATGAACAGTATGATCGGGGTGGGTGAGCTCTGGACCTCGTCGATCACCGAGCGCAAGCGCTGCTCAAACTCACCCTTCATGGAAGCACCGGCCTGCATCAGGCCGATGTCGAGCGCACAAAGCCTTACACCGCGGAGCGGTGGCGGCACGTCGCCGGCGGCGATTCGCTGGGCGAATCCCTCGACAACTGCGGTCTTGCCGACGCCAGCCTCGCCGGTAAGAATTGGATTGTTCTGCCGCCGTCGCATCAGCACGTCGATCAGTTGGCGGATTTCTTCGTCCCGGCCAAGGATCGGATCCATCTCACCTGATTTGGCCTTGGCGGTGAGATCCTGGGAGAACCGGTCGAGCGGCGTCGTCCCCTTGGGACCCGCTTGGGCCGCGCCTTCCGTGCCTGCGCCGACCAGGCCCGAACCGTCCATCGGCCGCATGGTTTCCTCGTCGGAGCCGGCCCAGACATTGCGGCGCTCCGCGGCGAGTGCGTCGACGTTGACCTTGGCGAATTCCTGCGAGAGGTTGTTCAGCGTGCGACGAATATCATTCGATTTCAGGCCCGCCACGAGCAGATGACCGGTGCGGATCTGGGTCTCGCCAAAGAAGAGCGTGGCATAATGCCAGCCCCGATCGAGCAGATCGATGACCGGATTGGCGACGCCCGGCATGTCGGTTTCGTTCTTACGAAAGCCATTGATCACGCCGGCAAGGTCCGACAACAAGCGTGCCCGGTCGAGCTTGTAATGATCGACCGAGAGGCTGAGATCGTTGCGTTCCTGCTGCAGGATATGAAACAGCCAGTGCGCTAGCTCGACGTTGCGATTGCCGGCGCTCTTTGCGTGGCGCAGGGCCTGTATGAAGGCATCATAGCCGGCCCGGTTCAGCTTGCCCGTTACAGCCTCAATGCTGATGTCGGTCACGGCGGATCCTCCTGCTTAATCCATCCGCGGATGCCTGGCATCAAGCGGAAATTTCATCGAATCCCATAGCTTTAGGCAATCGGCGCTACGGATAGGTTCAAATCGCCGAGGCATCGGCTGCGGCGGCCCGACGGGCGCTCAAGCGCTCGCTGAGCTGAAAGCGGGCATCGCGGCGATATTCTTCCGTGGAAGTCCAGTTCGGCGAGACCCAGGTGGTCCATCCAAGTCGTCCGCTCTGTCCGAGCCTGACCGGGACGACCTCTCCCGCTGGAATGGCGAGCTCCACCTCCCATTCCAATTCGTCGCCGATATAGAAGAACACGGCGTCCGCCAGAGGCTCCGACAAGTTGCGCGCTTCGGTCGGCAAGAACTGTTCGTACTGGGTAAAATTCTTGACAAAGACCCGCACCCTGATCTTGTCCTCGACGCTGAACACGCGTGAGCCCAGAAGAGCGTCCCGGCCGAGCCTGGCATGGGTTCCGCCGAGCCGGCTGCAATGACTTGGGTCGAATGACAGCCAGGTGCCGACAAATTCGTCGATCTCGACCTTGACGTCGAACAGCCCCTGCAGGAACCGCGTCAACCGTGACGCACACTTCGCTCTGGGGGAGATCAGTCCGGCAAAGCTGAGCTTCGCCATGTCCGGTACGGTGTCTCGATCAGCGAAAACGTCGGAGCCGAGGCCGGCGAAGGAGCCGACATAGGCGATGAAGCGATCATCCGCCGGACGGTCGTGCTGAGCGATCGGCCGCGCATCGGCCCAGGCGCGAAAGAAGAGTTGCAGAAAGCGTCCGTTGAGCAGATCGAGAAAGCGCGGGAAGGCGTCATCCCGCATCAGCCACCAACTGAGGCTCTCGTCGGTGGTGGCAAGCGGCAGCGCGCCCTGCGGCCCCAGGAGACCGAGAAATTTGACGAGTATCCTGAGCCGGCCACCCACGTCGTCGACGGCCGCAAGGTTGGAGGCGGGGAACTCCAGATAAGGCACTTGGCCGAGGTCGATATACTCCTCGCGGCGTGCAGCGCTGTCACCGATCCGCGGTCGATCCGAGTTGGCGCGCTCGAGCTGGCGCAACGCATTAAAGAAATCGAACCGCCAGGGCTCCGCCTTCATCTGGTCGATCAGCGTCATAGAGGTCTCCGCGTGCCCATGCGCGGCGGCCAACGCATGATCTCGCCGCGCTCCGGCGTCGAGACGACCGTCTGTGTGAAGGTATTGAAGCCCGAATAGTCGGCGAAGAAGCGCTCCAGCACGGCTCCGAGCAAGAACACGCCGCTGCCCTCGAATGCCTTCTCGTCGAGCGTGATGGTAATCTCCAGGCCGCGCGCTGCGCCGCTGCCGGTGCGCTCGCGCACCCGCCGTACGACCGGCCGGCTTTCTATGCTGCGCACGCCGCGGATCTTGCGTTCCGTGGCGTCGTCGAACTGATCGGCGAACAAGGACAGCATTTCGCGCAGGGCTCCGGCGTTCTTGCCGCCACCGCGCTCGACGAGGCCAAGATAGTTCAGGCTCAGCATGTTGATCAGCCGCCAGCTGACGATTCCGCTGTTCGCGATCTCGCTGCGGCTGCGCAATTGGGCCACGATCGGTTCGCGTGGTCGGGTGGGACCGGCGACGCACATCAGATCAAGGGAAGTATCGTCCAACAGGCGGAAGTCGGCGCCGCCCTGGCCGACCGGCAAGTGTTCGGTGAGATGCCGGTTGGAGCACAGCGCCCGGACGCTGAGTTCGGCGACCGCACCTTCGCCGCTAAGTTCACCGGGCTCCAGCAGAGACAGGAACATGTCCGTCCCGGTGTAGTCCGATGATGCGCCGTACGTCTTTTCTCCCACTGTGCGGCGCCGGGGCAACCGTCGAACGGTGAAATAAAGCCCCTCGACCGATCCGCTGGTCCGGTCGACGGCGGCCGAATACAGCGGGCGCACCGGCCGCTTGTCCTTGTCGGCCGGAAAGTGCGCGTAGACTTCGAGTACCTGGTGCGGTTCGTATTCCAGATAGCGGCTGCGATCGGGCACCACATGGTACTCGTGCGTATTCGACTTGACGGGGATGCGATCGCTCGTCTTCTCGAACAGGTTGATTGCCGGCGCGCTATAGAGCCTGAAGGTATCGGGCCGCACCGCGGCGGCAAGCCGTGAATTGTGTTCATCGAAAGCGAAGACGATATCGATCGATTTGCTGCGCAGCCGTGGCATCACGCTGCGAAGTCCCGTCAGGTTGAAGCCGAGGAACTTGCGTGGAAACATGAAATATTCCCGCAGCAGCTCCGAGCCGCGAAAGACCCGGTTGTCGTTGGGAAACAGCGACTCGTCCTCGTCGAAACCAATCTGCTGCACGCAGTCATGGGGCGCACGAGTCACCACCGGATCGCCGAAATCATCGAGATGCCGGAAGTAGACGCCCTTGCAGTTCGAGATMAATTGCTCGTAAAGCGCAATGGCGTCGGATTCCGCGCCTGAAAGGTAGATCGGAAGTTCGCTCGTGCGGCAGCCTGCAAACCAGGTTTCCGGCTTGGCCCTGGCCTCCGCGTCCGGCAGCTCCTCATCGAGCCGGGCCGCGGTACGGTGGGTCAACGACAGCCTGAGCCCGGCGATGACGTCGCCGCCGACGGGAATCCCGAGCGCCTGCAGCGCGCCTGCCGTCGAGAAGTATTCGGCGCCGGTGACGTCGAATGGCCAAAGAGCGATATCGCGGCAAAGTCGAAATCGGCAGGAGAGACTTCGTTCTCTCTCGCGATAGGTGGCGTCGAAATAGGCGCCGCGCGCGATCTTCTTGCCATCGCGTAGCGCTGGGTCGGCATAGGGGGGGCGTGCCGTGACCAGCATGGCCGACGGAGTCGGGGCAAGGTAATTCGGAACCAGTTGCTCGAGCAGGTTTGCAGTGAATTCCGGGAATTCGTGCTTGAGCTTGAGCTGAACGCGAGCGGCGAGAAATGCGGCACCTTCCAGCAATCCCGTGATCATGGGATCAGAGCGATCCCGGATCAGCCCACCGAGGCGTTCTGCGATGCCGGGATACTCTTCGGCGAAATCCCCGGCCTGCTCGTAGAGCAGTGACAGTTCACGATTGTAAAAATCCAGGAATTCGCGGTTCATGCTAAAGTCGGTTGATCTGGATATCGCCGCTGTCGAGGTCGACGTCGGCGACGAACTCCACGGGGACGTTGAGCGGCTCGGCCTTCAGGTCGGCGTGAACGATGAAGCGCAGCTTGAGTTGCTCGGGGCCGACCGAGCCGTCGCGTCGGACCCGGATGGTGTTGCGATCGAGCCTCGGTTCATAAGTCGTGAGCGTCTCGCGCAACGCGTCGGTGAGCTCGTCGTCGGCGACCTCGTCGATCGAACGGTGGGCAATATCAGGGAAGCCAAAGTTCAGGATTGAGGTTCGGACGCAATCGTGGCCGTTCAGATCCAGGGTCGATTCCAGGGCAATGGTATTGAGGAGCGTTTCGAGGTCATGGGAGACCTCGCGCCGGAGCAACGTTTCCGAGATTGGAAATCGGCCCGCGCTCCGCCGCCCTGCAATGACCCGCTCGCCAGACTCATCGCGTAGATTGAGCTTCTTGCGTGCGTCGCGCGCTTCATGGGCTGAGCGAAATGCCAGCATCAGTGGGGGAGAGAGCCGATCCTTCTTTCGTGCAATGGTCATTCACGGTCCCCATGACGCCCAACTCGCATGCAATCCCGGGGGGCGCGCGTTGGTGTCCGACTTGGCGTCGCCCAGCAGGCTTTCGGGCCCGCAACCGGGCCTGACGAGAGGTGCGATCAAAATCGCACCGCTTGGCGCCGGTTCGCCAATCGCAACCGGCGCCAGGCGAGGGGCCGACAATCAGGCCCATTCCTTGTTGGCAGGAACATCCCAGCCAAACGTCGGCGAAGCTCCGGCGCCACCCTTCTCCGTCTGGGTCTTGTAGATCATCTTGACCTTCGCGAAGTTCAGACTCACGTTTTCGGTAAGGCGATCTTCGCCGTGCGATCCGCCTGTCGATACGCTCGTCACGAGAACCTGCTTCATCTCGATCTTGAGATATTCCAGCGGGTTTTCGCCGGCCTTGCGGACCGTCAGGATCGCGCTGTCGATATGCTTGCCGTTTGCGCAGACCTTGAAAAGTTCCGGCGTGGCCTTGTCAACGAAGTGCGTGAAGTGAAGATCCTGCACGCTGACCTTGCCGGCGCCGCCGCCMGATCCGCTGTGGAAGGTACCGGTCTGGCTCTCGCCAAACGACCAACTCAAAATATCGATTTCGTCTTTGTGCTTGTCGTCCAGCGACTCGCCCTTGATCGGATCGAGTTTCAGGAAGATGTCGACAGCCATAGCATGGTCCTCTCAAATTTCTGTGTGTACGGTTGCGATGCTGCAGCGTCAGGAGCTGGGACCTGGCAGGCGTGAAACCAGACTGAGGCCGACATCCATCGCTTCCAATTGAAAGTGCGGACGAAGAAAGAAGCGCGCGTTGTAATATCCCGGGTTCTCCTCGTTTGCTATGACCTCTACCTTCGCAGCGGCCAGCGGCTTGCGCGCTTTCTGAGCTTCTGACGATAGGGCTGGGTTGGCATCAACGTACTCGTTGATCCAGGTTTGCAGCCAGACCGTCAGCTCATCCTTCTCCTTCATGGATCCGATCTTGTCGCGAACCATGCACTTCAGATAGTGCGCAAAGCGAGACACTGCGAACATGTAGGGCAGACGTGACGACAGGTTGTCGGACGCGGTTGCATCCACGCCCTTCTCGCCGAAATACTTCTTCGGCTTGTAAAGCGACTGGGCGCCGATGAAGGCGGCCTTGTCGGTGTTCTTGCGATGGATCAGCGGGATGAGACCCGCCTTTGCAAGTTCGTGCTCGCGGCGATCGCTGATGGCGATCTCGGTCGGGCATTTCAGATCGACGCCACCGTCGTCGGTCGGGAATGTGTGCGTCGGCAGATTGATGACCTCTCCGCCGGATTGCACACCGCGGATGCGCGTGCACCAGCCGAACTCCTTGAAGGCGCGGTTGATGTTGACCGCCATCGCATAGGCCGCGTTGATCCAGCCGTATTTGTCGCCGGTGTGCCCGTCTGTCTCCTCCTCGAAGGCGAACTCTTCCACAGGCTCCGATTTCGCGCCGTAGGGGAGGCGACCCAGCGCGCGCGGCATGCACAGGCCGAGATAACGCGAGTCGTCCTGGTCGCGCAGTCCCTTCCATGCGGCATATTCCGGCGTGTCGAACACCTTGCCGATATCGCGAGGGTTGGACAATTCGGTCCACGAGTCCATTCCCATCAGCGTCGGCTCGGCGCCGCTGAAGAAGGGGGCGTGTGCGGCGCCGGCGATCTTGCTGAGATCGCGCAGCAACTGCACGTCGGTGGGGAGGTGGCTGAAATAGTAGTCGCCGATAAGGCAGCCGAACGGCTCGCCGCCCAACTGGCCGAACTCGTATTCGTAGATCTGCTTGAACAATGGGCTCTGGTCCCAGCGCGCATCGGGGTAAAGCCGCAGATTACGATACAGCTCGGTCTTCGAGACGTTCATGACCCGGATCTTGAGGTTGGCGTCGGTCTCCGAGTTGAAGACGAGGTAGTGGAGGCCCCGCCAAGTACTTTCGATCGCCTGGAATTCGGGTGCGTGAATGATCTCGTTCATCTGCGCGGTCAGCTTCTGGTCGATCCGCGCGATCATCTCCTCGATCGTGTCGAGCACGTCCGACTTGATGACGCTCGAGTCTTTCAATGCCTCTTGAACGAGCGTGGATACCGCGTTGTCGACCTCGGTCGCTGCGCGTTCGGTGCGCGGTTTGAAGCTTTGCTTCAGCAGAGTGGCAAACTCGTCAGCTTCGACGGTCTTGACCTGGGTGGTGCTCTCTTTGTGAAYAGCTTCTTTTGCCATGGTCCCCGTTCCTTCCTTAGCTCTCGGTGCCAGGTTCGATCGACTGGCTGATCGCGCGTTCCCGAAGCGCTGCCATCAGTTGAGGATCGGCCAGAAGTTTTTTCAGCTGATCCTCGGCGGCTACCTTGCCATCCATGTAGCGCAGCAGGTTGGCAAGTTGTTCGCGCGCCTCGAGCAGCTTGGCTGTAGCCGGCACCTGGCGGGCGACGGCCACGGGAGTGAAGTCGGCCATCTTGTTGAAGCGCAGATTGACCGAAAGTTTTTCGTCTGATCCGTCGCTGAGACGATTGGCGACGCGCGCCGTCACGCCGGGCTGGATTGCCGCCATGCGGCTGTCGAAATTGTCCATATCGAACTCGAGGAATTTGCGCTCCTCGACCTTCGTCTTCTCGACGCCGGGGTTATTGCCGGAAAGGTCGGAGAGGACGCCCATGACGAACGGCAGTTCGATCAGCCGCTCGGCGTCGTAAGGATCTTCGTATGTGATGTGCACGCGTGGTGCGCGATTTCGACGAATGAATTTTTGACCGCTATCTGTAGCCATGGTTCCCTCACTACGAAATCGCTTTAGACGTCGAATTTGCGCGACGCAGATCGGCTAGGGGACTTCAAGTTGCTGCGGTCGGCAAACATCCTTGTGTCCATTTAGTGCCCTCGAGCGAAAGCTGGGTTCAATGCGATCTGTCGATTGTTTTAAGCGCTCCCTCAGGAAGAACATCATTCAAAAGGCTGAGAAAGTCTCGTTGCGCGAGGTCGCGTGCGCGATCTGCCAAAAAGGGGATGGGGCTGGACGGCTCTGCGGTTCGGAAAAACGACGCCACCTTCGCCAGCAGGCCCAAGGCTTGCGTTCTGCTTTCCACTGAAAATACAATGTCTTGGGTGTTGTTCTCGGCCGTCGATGAGAATGACGTGGCGAGTTCCGCCATCCGTTCGATCGGCAGGTCGAAGACCTTGTCGCGTCCGATGTTGATCGCAGCGCTCCCCACGTGCGCAGGCACCAGCATCCGCATGACTTCAATAAATGACTTGCCGACCATCTCCTGCGCTTGACGCACCAGCAACAGTGCCGGGTTGGACGGTTCCATTCGGGCAAAATAGTCTGCCACTGCTGCAAGCGCTGCAGATGCCTGTGCGGATGAAGTCACCACACCGGTCGTGTCTGACGGCGCCTGTGCATCGACAGGACCGACATCTTCCGCGGTTGCGGCGATCGCGGCCGGATCGCGCGACGCGACAAGACCCGCAAGCCAGGCAGCCATGCCGTTAACCAAGCCAGAGAGCCTGTCGAGGCTGATCGGTTGCCCCGCGTTCAACTTCTCGTGCCAGGTCTGCTTGATGGCCGCGATTTCAGCAGCGACCGCAGAGCACCGCCCGCTGGCTGCCTTGAGAGTGTCGAGATCTGTCTCGCTGACGATGCGCTCGATGGCCGCCAGATCAGGCCCGTCGGCGTCGGCGTCGCCGGCGGGAATTTCGCCGTGAGCGATCTGATAGGCACGGTAGTTGAGGTTGCCGTGTCTGCGGTTCTCGATCAGGGGAAGGAACTGGAGCGGGTTGATCACGGTCGGGAACACGTCGATTGCCTCGACTGTGACGGCGCGAAGTGCGTAGTCGCCGTCCTCGCCCTTCGGATGCACCGCTTCCCACTGCTCGCGCAGCAGCAGGTTGGTCGCCTTCAGGCAGCAGAGAAAGCCGTCGAGATCGCGGTTGAGGATTGAAAATTTGGCCAGCAGCAGGTTCAGACGCAGATCGCGGGTACGCGCCAGAATGGGCTGCGCGGCGGCAAACTGGCCGGCAAAATCGACCGCTTTTGGATCGAAGCGTCCACGCTCTCCGTTGGCATTGACGACCTCGAAGAACGACATCGGTAGCAGCGATTCCGCACCTGCGAAGAAGTTCAGATATTGGACGTCTCCGATGGCGTCGAGATCCGGTCCGCAGGGATCGTCAGCGGCAATGGGCTGCGTCAGGGAGGCGACGTCAAGCATATGCGGACCGTCCATCTGCTCGATCACGGCCCCGCTGCCGAGCCCGTGGCGACTAGGGGATCGCGCGGGGGCGCATGATCCGGAATCTATACCTATGGGTCAGATGCCTGCCGACMTTGGTTCATTCCCGAAGATCATGCCATTTTCGCGTGAACCGGCAAGCTCTTGGAGCCGACTACTTGATGGCCCGGGGTAGATCTTTGGCGGCCGTTGTGGAACGTCAGGAAGCCCAGCCCTGGGGCGGGCTTGCCGGCACAGCCGGCGGCACGCAGGATTTCCGTCGTTCTTGCATAACGTCTGATCAGCTTTTTTGCAGCGGGTCATTCGATCGAAGGAGGGAGTTTAAGCCCACATGGGCCAGCTTACTCAGGATACCCGCCTCTGCGAACTCAAGACGCCTCTTGGCAAGGACGTTTTGGTTTTTGCCGGATTCGAAGGCTCGGAAGGTCTCAGCGAACTGTTCGAGTATCGCATCGAGTGTCTCAGTGAGGATGCCGACCTCGACTTCGACCGCGCTATCGGCCAGCAGTGCACGCTGACCATAAAGCTGCATGAAAAGGAGCGCGAGTTCAGCGGCATTCTGACGGAGGCCCAGTGGCTCGGGGTGAAGAACGACTATTTCAGCTACCGGATCGTGCTGAGGCCCTGGTTATGGCTGTTGTCGCGAACCACCGATTGCCGGATCTTTCAGGACAAGAAGGCGCCCGACATCATCAAAGAGGTCTTCAACGAACGCGGCTTCACCGACTATGAATCCAAACTCACCGAAGAGGGTTCTTGTCCGAAGCTCGAATATTGCGTTCAGTACCGCGAGACCGACATGAACTTCGTGTGCCGGCTGATGGAGCAGCACGGCATCTACTACTTCTTCAAGCATGAGGGCGGCAAGCACACGCTGGTGTTGGCGGACTCCAAATCGTCGCACAGTCCGATCAATGGTCTTGCTACGATTCCCTACATCCCGCTGGCGGGTGCCGACCGGCGAGGCGAGCAGCACATCTATGAATGGGTATCGGAGCGGCGATTTCGTACCGGCAAGATCGAACTCAACGATTACAACTATCAGAAGCCCAACGCTCAGATGATCAGCGACGCCAAGGGCTCCGAGCATTACACTCGGTCGGAGATGGAGTTTTACGACTATCCCGGGAAGTTCAAGGAGAAATCCGACGGGGAGCGCTACGCGAAGATCCAGCTCCAGGCAGAGCAAGCGATGGATCGGCGTCGCCGCGGCAATGGCGACGCCGTCAACCTGTTCCCTGGCGGGCTGACGAAGCTCGAAAAGCACTCCAAGGACTCGCAGAACGTCGAATACCTCGTGGTGCGAGCTGTGCACTCGTTCTCGATCGAATCCTATCGCACCGGCGGTCCGAGCGACGCAGGGCAACACGTCTATTTCGGCAGCTACGAGTTCTTGCCTAGCGATCGGCCGTTTCGAGCGCTGATGATGACGCCGAAGCCAAGAATCAACGGCATCCAGACGGCCAAGGTGGTGACCAAAGACGATAATTCGAGCGAGGAAATCGACGTCGAGTCCCTGGGCGAAATCTATGTCCGCTTTTTCTGGGATCGGAAGAAGAAGCGGTCGTGCCGGTTGCGCGTGGCTCAGGTTTGGTCTGGCAAGCGCTGGGGCGGTCAGATCATCCCGCGCGTCGGACAGGAAGTCGTTATCGAATTCCTGGAGGGGGATCCGGACCGGCCCCTGGTGATCGGCACCGTGTACAACGACGAATACAAGCTGCCCTACGATCTGCCGTCGAAGAAGACGATCGGGGGATTGAAGTCGGACTCCACCAAAGGTGGCGGCGGCTTCAACGAGTGGAGCTTCGAGGACAAGAAGGGATCCGAGAAGATCACGGTGCATGCCGAGAAGGACCACGACGTAACGGTCCGCGACACCGAGACACGTACCATCGGCGAAGCTGCATTTGGCGGCGACACGCGCAACACCACGCTCAAGAACGGCAATGATAAGCTCGATATCCAGTTGGGTGGTCAGCACATCACTTTGGCCATGGACCAGTCTGTCAATGCAGGCCTCAGCATCACGCTCATGGCCAATGCGAACATCACCCTACAGGTGGGTCCTAGTCAGATCATCCTGACCCCGGCGGGCATCGTCATCAACGCGCCGACGATCGCCATGACGGCGCAGGCCGGCATGGCGCTTGCTGCCGGTGGTCCGCTGGTCGCCCACGGTACTCCAACCCTTGTTGGTTGACGGTCATGGGACAAGTTCGGTTCGGTACGGTTCAGGATCTGTTTCAGGCCTATCCCTTGGCGCGTTATGATGTCGGCAAAGCCGACGCTGACAAGCCTTCGCTGGACTTCCTTCAGGAGGCCGCCGATGCGCGGAATTGGCACCCGGCCGTGTCTTACTGTGCCTATCTGCTTCCCAGGCGCGTAGCAGTTGCCTGGGGATGTCGCTCTCTGCGACTGATGTTCGACCATTTCGACGCCAGCGATACCAGGTCGCTCAATATTGTGGAGACCTGGGTCCGGCAACCGGACGAGCAGTCCCGGAACAAGGCGCTGGCTGTCGGCAATGCCAATGATCCCGAGCAGCCGGCGACATGGCTGGCGCTGGCGGCCGGCTGGTCCGGCGGAAGCGTGGTTCCCCCGGAATTTGCGCCCGTGGAAGCTAAGCCAGATCAGGCCGCGCGGGCGGTGCGTGCAGCACTGCTGATCGGCCTCTGCCGGCTCCCCCGTGACGCCCGGGACCGGATAATGACGTCATGCCTAGAGGATGGTATTCAATTGGCACGCGGCGAACCGCGCCCTCCGCGCTAACGAGACGATGTGATGGTGCTTCGCTTTAATATCGAGAACGAACCGAACCTTCCGGATGGCGGACCTGTGTCGTTTACGGTCACCGGCAGGCGTTCAGTCGATATTGGCCGGGACCGTCACCTCGACTGG
The DNA here is from genome assembly GCF_056402655.1 of Bradyrhizobium sp. P3_C3. Taxonomy (NCBI): domain Bacteria; kingdom Pseudomonadati; phylum Pseudomonadota; class Alphaproteobacteria; order Hyphomicrobiales; family Nitrobacteraceae; genus Bradyrhizobium; species Bradyrhizobium sp. P3_C3. The sequence goes on from NZ_JBFUGY010000019.1 coordinate 21,575, forward strand.
ACGCTGCCGGATCCGGCGCGGACGATTTCCGGAAAGCATTGCGAGGTGCACTTTCGCGACGGTGGCTATTGGCTGCACGACGTTTCGACCAACGGCACCTTTCTCAATGGTGCCGACCAGCGCATGCGGGGGCCGCACCGCTTGCGCGACGGTGACCGACTCACGATCGGCCACTACATCATCGGAGTTTCGCTGGAGAATGAGGCTGGCGGGGGCAGCCCAAACCACGAGGCGCAACTGCGCGAACCCTCGGTCCAGCAGCATGCCGACTACGGAGAGCTTTGGACAGCCGATCGTGACATTCCGCCGCCGATCGATCCGCAACTGCTGAAGAAGCCACGCGAGGCTGCGCGGCCCGTCAATCCGGGGTTCCTGGATTGGGCGGCGAGCGTCCCGGCACCTGGTGTAGACCCATTCCGACGGTCACAGCCGGCGTCTCCGTACCAACCGTCCGAGCAGGACGACGACATGAACTGGGCAGCCGGTCCAGCCAACGCGCCGAAACCGCAAGTCGAGCGCCCGCCCATCATGCCGACCCCACGCCGGCCGTCGGTATGGATTGATGATGAACCAGCCGCTGCCCAGCCGCCAGCATCGCCATCGCGCCCGGCGCAAGCGGCAGACGAGGGACCTGTCACGGCCAAGCCAGTCGGCGGTCCCGAGTTCGCGCGACTGGTGGCGCGCGCTGCAGGATTGCCGGACAATTTCTTTGCCAGCAAGTCCGATGCCGAACTCGCCGAACAGCTTGGCGTCATCTTGCGTATGACCGTGGATAATCTGATGGCGCTGCTGCAGGCGCGGACCCAAGCCAAGCAGCTGACCCGTAGCACTAGCCAAACCACCGTCCAAGCCCTCGAAAATAATCCGCTGAAGTTCTCGCCGACCTCGGAAGAAGCGATGCGCATTCTCTTTGGGCCGCCGACGCGCAGCTACCTCGACACACAGCGCGCCTTTGCGCAGGGCTTCAGTGATCTCAAGTCACATCAGTTGAAGACCTATATGGCGATGCAGCACGCTGTCCATGAACTGATTGCGGGCATAGATCCGACGCTGATGGCCCGCGAGCTCGAGCTTCAGCGTGGCGCAAGCTCCTGGCTCGGCACGAACAAGGGCAAACTCTGGGACGAGTTCTTGACGCGGTGGAAGGCGCATCTCGGCCGCGACAACAGCGCGCCGATCGAAACCTTTATGTTGCATTTCTCGAACTATTACGACCGCGGTGACAAGCCCGGTTCAAAGTAAACTATCGGCGACCACGCGGCTGCCGACAATTTCTAAGTGGATGTAGGAATGTCTTGGTACAGCAAAGTTTTCTGGTCGGAAGGTCTGTTTCTGCGGCCGCATCATCTGCAGCAGAACGACCGCTACATCGAACACTTGCTGGAAAAGCGCGTTCGCTACACGACACCATACCCGTGGGGCTTTGCCCAGCTGGAGATCGACAAGGATCTTACCGAACAGAGCAAGTTCGCGGTGCGCAATGCGTCCGGCGTCATGCCGGACGGTACGCCGTTCGATATCCCTGCGGACAGCCAAATTCCCGAAGCGATCGATGTGCCGGAGACGGCGGCAGGCCAGGTCGTCTGGCTGATGATGCCGGTCGCGGCGCCAAACACCCGCGAGGTCGACGAGGATCGCACCGACAGCGCCAGTCGTTATGTTCGTAGTTCGGAAACCTTCATTGACTCGACCTCTGCGCTACGCATCGAGGAAGAGATCGACATCGCTTATCCGCGCTTGTCGTTCGAACTGCGCAAGAGCAGCAAGCCCGGATACATGGGCCTCGGCATCGCGCGCATTCTCGAGGTGCGCGACAAGAACATCCTGTTCGACGATAAATTCGTGCCGCCGATGCTGATCTGCGCCGCGCATCCGATCATCGATGGCTGGCTCAACCGCATCATCGGCTGGGTTGAGACGAAACTCGACGAGCTGGCGCGTTACGCGGTCGATCCGTCATCCGGCGGTGGGTTGCAGAGTGTCGACTATCTGGTCCTGCAAGTGCTGAACCGTACCATTCCCGTCCTGACTCATTTCCAGCGCTCCGGCAGCGTGCACCCCGAGCGCCTGTACGAGGAATTGCTGAGATTCGCGGGCGAACTTGCGACATTTTCTACGGCGGAACGGCGGGCGCGCAACTATCCGGCTTACGATCACGACGATCTCGAGAACGTCTTCACACCCTTGGTGAGCGACATCCAGGACTTCTTGAGCGCGCGATTGGGCCGGCGGGCAATCCGCCTGGAGATCATCGAGCGCGCACAGAATGCGTTCGTGTCGCCGATCCGCGATCGCGCGCTATTCCGAAACGCGACCCTGGTGCTGGAGGTTGCCGCACGGCGGCCGCTCGTGGAGATCCAGAACGATTTCCCGCACCTGTTCAAGGTCGGGCCGAACACCAAGATGAACGAGATCGTGCACGCAAACCTGCCGGGCCTGACCTTGGCGCATTTGCCGACGCCGCCGCCGCACATCCGGGCCATCACGGATCACGTCTATTTCTATCTCGACCGCAAGTCGCCGCTGTGGCCCGAGTTCAGCACGGCGGCCTCGATCGGAATGCATTTCTCCGGCGACTGGCCGGAGCTTGAGCTGTATCTTTGGGCCATCCTGGAAGACAGGCCATGAGCGACAGGGACAAGCCGGTCAATCCTTTCGGTCGGGGCGAACGGACGATCATCCGTCCCAACCCCGGCGGGAAGTTGCCGCCGGCGCCGACCTCTCAGCCTCCGCCGGGCGAGGGCCCTGCGGCACGTCCAGGCTATTCGCCATCACCGGTACCCTCTCCCGGCGCGCCGGCGCCACCGTCATCATTTTCTCCTGTCCCGCAGGGCTCGAACTACGCCTCCGCGCCGGCCAGCCATCCCGCTGAGGAATGGATATCGACACCCGCGCCAGCCCAGGCGCAGCAGCCCATGCTACCGCCGGGACCGCCGTTGCGCGTCGACGATCTCGTCGCGCCAAATGCCAATCCAGTGATGCGCGCTGCGGGCCCGTTGCTGCAGCTGCTTGGTCGGTTGCGGGTGGCGCTCATGCGCGCGTCATTCGCGAGTTTGATGGAGCAGGTTGCAGACGCGATCAAGTTCTTCGAGAAGGACATCCGTTCCGCGGGCATATCCGAGCACCAGGCCAACACAGCGAAATACATCCTGTGTGCCACTGCCGACGATATCGTGCAGCACATCCCGACCGAGGAGCGCCACGTCTGGACGCAATATTCGATGCTGAGCCGGTTCTTCGGCGAGCGTGTCGGCGGCGTCCGTTTCTTTGAGATTCTCGACCATTTGAAGGTTGATCCACTGGTCAACTATCCGGTCCTCGAACTTCAGCACGCCTGCCTTGCGCTTGGTTTTCAGGGCATTCACCGGACGTCAGGGGGCGGACTTGCGAACCTGCAGCTGATCCAGCGTAACCTCTATGAATTGCTGCGCCGGGTCCGGCCGAAGACGATGAGCGACCTGTCGCCCAACTGGCGCGGGCAAGCGCTGGCGGGGCGCCGGCAGCGTCTGCGCGTTCCGGTCTGGCTCGTCGCGGCTGTCGTGGCCGCGCTGCTGACCGGGTCCTACTTCGTCCTGCGGACGCTCCTCGCTGGCCGGGCAGAGAATGCTGCCGAGGTGGCGCTCGCGCTCCATCCGGCCGGCCCGATCGAGCTCAAGCGCCAGATCGTTGCACCGCCGCCGCCGCCGCCACCTCCGCCGCCACCGGATCGCATCACCCAGTTGCAACGCATCCGCAACGCGCTCGCGAAGGAGAACACCGCCTGTGCCATGACGGCGGACCAGACCCCGAGCTTCATCGTGATCAGGGTCTGCGACCTGGCGTTGTTCGCGTCGGGCCAGGCGACCATCCTCGACGGCTTCAAGCCGATCGCACTCCGCGTCGCGGCAACCCTCGACAAGGAGCCGGGACGGATCCGGGTCGTTGGCCATACCGACAGTTCGCCGATCCGCACAGTCCGCTTCCCGACAAATTTCGAGTTGTCGGTCGAGCGCGCCAAGGCGGTTGCCGCGGCACTGAAGCCTGGCTTGACCGATGGTTCGCGCGTCGACGTCGAGGGCAAAGGAGCAGATGCGCCAATCGGTAGCAACACGACACCCGAGGGACGCGCCAAGAACCGGCGCGTCGAGATCTTTATCGAACGCAGCGAATAGGCAGATACCGCCGGGTCAGGTGGTTTGCGACAGGTACGGTTAGATGCTTGCCAAGGACATTCTTCGCATCGTTCTCTACGGAGTAGGGCTCAGCTCGCTCGGAGCGGTGATCTATCTCGCCGGTCCCTTCATCGCGTTCGGCGACTGGCGGCCGCTGGAGAACCATATCGTCCGGCAGATCGCTATTCTGCTGCTCACCACGGTCGTGGCAGGCATTGTTGGCCTCAATCTGTTCAAGCGGCGCAAGAGTGCCAAGGAGATTGCCGATGGCATCGCTGGTGCGGACCAGCCCGTCAGCGATGAACCGGTGCTCAAGGAGCGCATGAAGGATGCGCTCGCGACGCTGAAGACCGCCAGCGGCAACAAGTCGGGCTATCTCTACGATCTGCCGTGGTACGTCATCATCGGTCCGCCCGGAGCCGGCAAGACCACGGCGCTGGTCAATTCCGGGCTCAAATTTCCGCTCGCGCGCGGGGCGACGCCCGCAGCGATCGCGGGGGTCGGCGGTACGCGCTACTGCGATTGGTGGTTCACCGAGGAGGCGGTGCTGATCGATACCGCCGGCCGCTACACGACCCAGGACTCCAACAGCAAGGCCGACAAGGATAGCTGGCTGGCGTTCCTGGACATCCTGAAGAAAAGCCGGTCGCGCCAGCCGATCAACGGCGTCCTTGTCGCCATCAGTATCGAAGACATCCTGACGCTGCCGAAGCAGGAACTCGCACTTCACGCCGATGCCATTAGGATGCGCCTGCTCGAGTTGCATCAGAGGCTCAAGGTCAGCTTCCCGGTCTACGCGCTATTTACCAAAGCCGATCTCGTTGCCGGCTTCACCGAGTATTTCGCCTATCTCGGCGAGGCCGGCCGCCGCCAGGTCTGGGGTGCCACGTTCCAGACCGCAGACAAGACCCAGAATCTGGTGGGGCAGATCCCGGTCGAGTTCGACCGTCTGCTGGAGCGCCTGAGCGAGGAGACGCTCGACCGTCTGCAGGACGAGCCGACGCCCCAGCACCGCGTGCAATTGTTCGGCTTTCCGGCACAGATGGCGCGGCTCAAGCCCCAGATCCACGACTTCCTCAACCAGATCTTCGAGCCGACGCGCTATCACGTGAACGCGAACCTGCGCGGTTTCTACTTCACCTCGGGTACGCAGCAGGGCACGCCGATCGACCAATTGATCGGGTCGCTGGCACGTACGTTCGGCGCTGAGGAGGTCGGTTCCGGATCCTATTCGGGCACGGGCAAGAGCTTCTTCCTCGCCGATCTGATTTCCAAGGTCATCATCGGCGAGGCCGACTGGGTCTCGACCGACCGTGCCGCGGTGCGCCGCGCGCTGATCCTGAAAACCGCGGCCCTGTCATTGATCGGCCTGGTCTCGATCGGACTGATCGCAGCCTGGCTGATGAGCTACAAGCGGAACTCCGATTTGATCGAGCAAAGCCTGCAGGCGGATAGCGAGTATGCGGCCGCCGGCGCACCACTTATCAAGCAGACGCTGATTGCCGATCATGATCTCGACAAGGTGCTGCCGCTGCTCTACCGGCTGCGCAACGCCCCGGCAGGCTACGGATCGCGCGGCGAGTCGGTGCCTCTGTCGGCTCGCTACGGGCTCAGTCAGCGCGCCCGGCTGCTGTCGCCCTCGAAGGCGGCCTATCATACGGCGCTTGAGCGCATGTTCCGGCCGCGCCTGCTGTATCGCCTCGAGGAGCAGCTCAATGCGCGCATCAACGAACCTGCCTTCGTCTACGAGGCGCTCAAGGTCTATCTGATGGTCGGCGGCCTGCAGTCGCCGGACCGCGAGCTGATCCGCTCCTGGATGCAACGTGACTGGGCGGACAACCTCTATCCTGGCGCCACCAACGCGGAAGGGCGGCGTCTGCTCGACGAGAACCTCGTGGCAATGTTCGACCTCGAGACCGAGCAGCAGCCGCTGGTCGAACTCGACGGCCGGTTGATCAAGCAGGCCCAGAGCTCCTTGGCGCGCCTGAGCGTGTCGCAACGTGCCTACGAGTTTCTGAAATCGGAGGCTCGCGCATCGACCGCTGGCGACTGGATCGCTAGCCGCCATGGCGGACCCGACATGGGTGTCGTGTTCGAAACCACGACGGGGCAGCCTTTGGACGCGGTGCGGGTACCTGAGTTCTTCACGTATAACGGCTTCCATCAGAAGTTCGTCGCCCGGCTGTCCGGATTGTCTGAGCGGATGAAGCGGGAGCGATGGGTTTTGGGTGATGCAGGCCAGCAGTCGGCCATCGACCAGCAGTACGACAATCTGGCCGGCGATCTGCTCAACATCTATTCCAACGATTTCGTGACGACCTGGCGAACGGCGCTCGGGAGCCTGCGCCTGAAGAAGCTGCTCGCCGACAAGCCGAAATACGAGGTGCTGCGGGCGCTTTCGGCGCCGACCTCGCCGATGCGGCAAATTCTGGAATCGGTGCGCGATGAGACGGTGCTGACCAAGGAACGGGCGAAGCCGGCGAACGCTTCGGCGCCAGCTGCCGCACCGGCGCCGGCACTCTTCACGAATGCCCAGGATGGACCGCCTGGCGCGACGATCGAGGCACAGTTCAAACCTTACCACGCGGCGCTCGAAGGCGAGAGCACCCGCCGGCCGATCGACTCGACCGTCGCGAACCTGAACGACATCGCGCAGAACCTGACGTTGATCATCGAGAATCCCCAACTGACAGCACAGGCCACGGCTGCGCTTCAGACCCAGGTCGCAGCGCTCCGCAACAATGCCTCGCGCATGCCGCCGCCATTCTCCGACATGCTGCGCGCTGCAGCCGCGGAGTTCGAAGGCAGCATCGCGGCTTCAACCGCTGGGCAAATCCTGCAAACGTTGCGCGATCAGGTCACGCCGGTCTGCCAACAGACCGTGACCAACCGCTACCCGTTTGTCCGCAGCAGCGGCCAGGAAGTCCCGCTGGCGGATTTTGCCAAATTGTTCAGTCCGAACGGCGTTATGGACAAGTTCTTCACCCAGTACCTGGCACCTTATGCCGACACGTCGCGGTCGGACTGGGCTTGGCGCAAGGAGAGCCCCGTTGGTCGGTCGTTCTCGCCCGACACGCTCAAACAATTCCAGAATGCGGCTTATATCCGGGATGCGTTCTTCCAGACGGGCGGCGGTGTGCCCGCCGTTTCTTTCGCGATCCGGCCTCCTGGGGCACCGGGGCCAGGCGTGACCGTTAAGACCGAGATCGGCGGCACCACGATTGCGAGCCCAACCATTCCCGGACCGGCCACGTCGTCCTTGTTCGGCGGTCCGCAACCGACGCCACCGCCACCACCACCGCCTCAGAGCAACTCGCCAACGACCGTCCTATGGCCGGGCCCAGCGCCGCGAACGGCAATTTCAGTTAGTAACGACACCGGCGCGCCATCCGTGCTCGAGCGCATTGGTCCCTGGTCGTTATTTCGGATGCTAGAGGCGGGCTCATTGGTTGTGAAAGCGGAAACGGCCAGCGCGACTTTCATCGTCGCGGGGCGCGAGCTCAACTATCAAATTTCGACTGGGTCGTTGCGCAACCCGCTGAATCTGTCAGTGCTGCGCGAGTTTCGTTGCCCGACCGGGATATGACCATGCGTTGCGGGCTATTCGGCAAGATCGGCGCCAAGCGCGATTTCATCGCGATCGCGACCCCGCGCAGCTTCCTGGAAGCCTGGGAGCCGTGGGTACAGGCCGCGCTGTCAGCAAGTCGCCACCAGCTTGGCCCAGGATGGCAGCAGGCCTTTCTGACCGCTCCGGTCTGGCGGTTTTGGCTCGGCGCCGCGATCTGCGGCACGACAGTGGCGGGTGCGATCATGCCCTCGCTCGACGGGGTGGGGCGATACTATCCCTTGACCCTGCATGCGGTGACCGGCGAGGCCGTCTCGCTGCCGCCGCCGAGCATTGATCCGCAGGACGAATGGTTCGGGCAAGTGGAGGCGTTCATGCTTTCGACCCTGGATCGGGCGGCAACCTTCGAGCAGATCTCCGATGCATTGGATCAGCTTGCGGTGCCACGACTGCAGGAGACCATCGCCGGCGGTCCGGCGATCACGTCGCTTGGTAGTGCGACAATGGGAAGGGCTTCGGCGGTCGACGCCTTCGCGGGGTCGTTTGCAGCACTTTGCGCCGCCAACCCACAGGTCTACGCCGCGGCCAGCTTCTGGTGGACCGCCGGAGGGGAAGGCTTTCCGCCAATGGCGCTGAGTTGCCGCGGATTACCAGATCCGTTTCACTACATCACGCTGCTGACCGGTGATCTCGGCCACGCGGCATCCGGGAATGGATGACACGCGATGGTGCATATTCCATCCTTGTTCGATGTTGGTAGCGTCACCCATGCCGGACGGGTGCGGGAGCGGAACGAGGATTCATGTTTGGTACGAACCGACGTCGGCCTTTGGGCGGTCGCCGACGGTATGGGTGGTCACGAGGCCGGCGATCTCGCCAGTCGCATTGTCGTGCAGTCGCTTGACGCGATCGGCACGCCAGAATCAGCCGCAGACCTGCTGGCGGAATGCGAGGAACGGCTGTTCAGCGCAAACCAGCAGATACTGGCGCTAAGTCATGAACGACAGGGGGCCACCGTCGGGACCACAGCGGCGGTTCTGCTCGTTCGCGATAGCTACTATGCCTGCATATGGGCGGGTGACAGCCGGGTCTACCTGATCAGTCGTGGCGCAATTAGCCAAGTGTCGCATGATCACAGCGAACTGGAGGAACTGATCGCCGAAGGTGCGCTTTCGCGCGAAGACGTGAATGATTGGCCGAGCAATGCCATTACTCGTGCCGTCGGTGTCGCCGATGATCCGGAATTTGAGGTGGTGACAGGCCCGGCCGAGCCGGAGGATATCTTCGTGATCTGCAGCGATGGCCTGACCAGGCACGTGCAGGACGACGAGATCCTGCAGCACGCGGCTACGCGACGCGCCCAGGCGGCTTGCGATGACATGCTCGCGCTGGCTCTTGATCGTGGCGGGCTCGACAACGTGACGATTGTGATCGTGCGACTGCTGACGCCACGATCTCAGGAGGCGACAAGATCTCCGCTCAATCGGGAGCCGCAACCATGACCCCGAACGATCCGTTCCGATCGTCCTATCACGGCGTGCCGCCCGGCACGCGTCTCAACGGCATTTACGAGATCGAAGCGGTGATCGGCGCGGGCGGCATGGGTGAGGTGTACAAATGCCGTGAGATCCAGACTGGATCGCCTGTTGCGGTGAAAATGCTGCTGCCCGACATGGTTGACAACGAGGCGGCGCTCGCGCTGTTCCGTCGAGAGGCCGCGGCACTCCACAATCTTCCGCATGACGCGATCGTTCGCTACTTCCTGTTTACCGTGGAGCCGGTGCTGCAGCGACCTTATCTCGCGATGGAATTCGTGAATGGCCGCTCGCTCTCTAACATGCTCGATGATGGGCCGTTGGCCTTCGAGGCGCTGATCAGGCTGATGCAGCGCGTCGCATCGGGACTGGAGGCCGCCCATGAGCACGGCATCATCCATCGTGACGTTTCTCCGGACAACATCATCGTTCCGCTCGACGACGTCAGGCGGGCCAAGATCATCGACTTCGGCATCGCGCGGTCGACCCAGATGGGTGACAAGACCATCATCGGCTCGGGCTTCGCCGGCAAGGACAATTACGCATCGCCGGAACAGGTTGGGTTGTACGGCAATGACGTGACTGCGAAATCCGATGTCTACAGCTTCGGTCTTGTGCTGTTCCATGCGCTGACCGGGCAGAAACTCGACATGGGCGGCAGCCAGTTTCAACTGGTGGAGAAGCGACGGCGTATGCCCGATCTCGGTGCGGTGGATATGCGAATCCGGCCTTTGCTGGAGCGGATGCTGCAGCCTGATCCGGCATTGCGCCCGACCATGGGGGAGGTCGCCAACTGGACGCCAACCGGTTCGGCCCAGACACCGGCCGCGCCGTTATATGGCTTCGATCCGCTACGGCGGCCGGAAAGCGCGGCGCCGGCGTCGCAGGACAGGATGCCGTCGACCGCGCGGAGCGCGCGCGGCCTCTGGCTGGGGGCGGGCGTGGCGGCATTGTTGCTGCTGGTCGGCGGTGGCGGATATGCCTTCTACAAGCTGGTCTGGTCAGCGCCCGGCACAGCGGTTTTGCCGCCACCTCCGAAACTCGCTGGAACAATGGTGCCGCCGAAGGTCGAGCCCGCTGGACCACAGCCCGGACGCCAAGAGACAGAGAAGTTGTCCGCGCAGCCGACGGCAACGCCGTCTCCGGCGCTCGATGGGCCGGGGCGAGCTGAGCGCATCCGCAAATACGTGGCCCAATATTCTGGCGGTGACTGCTTCTTTGTCTTGCCGATTGCTGTGAGCCCAAATGCGGCTGTCATCGAAGGGTTCGGTGCCTCGACCGCCCCATTCGACACCTTCGACAAAGCGTTTCGGCGTGAGCAGGGTTTCGAAGCTTCGGTCGGCGTCAGGCAAGTGACCCAGGCGCAATGCCCTGCCGTCAAGTTCTTGAGTCAGGTCGGGAGCGATCAGGCGCGAATGCCACGCATCACCCTGTCAGCGACAGAGCTGAAGGGCGGCGAAACCCTCAATGGGACCATTGAGAACTTTGCCAACCGCGTGGTCGAGCTGCTCATGGTGTCAGATCGCGGCGAAGTCCAGAGCCTCTCCTACCTTCTGAAGCCGGGCATCGACTCACTTTCGTTTACGCTCCCGACAGCGCGCGCGAGCGGTCCGCAATTGCTGTTGGTCGTGGCGGTTCCGCAGGTTCTGGACTCATTGCGCCAGCCGCGACCGATGGCTGCCGACACGTTCTTTCTGCAGGCGCTAAGCGAGGCTCAGCGCAACAAGGTGACCGTCATCGCGGCCGCGCGCTACGTGCTGCTCACCAATTGACCGGCACGCTCAGAATGTTCCGATCACCAGGATTTTCAGGTCGGCATCCGGCTTGAAGTCGCTTGCTGTATATTCAAGCATGTTTCCAGTAGCAGACGATGCCTTTAGCCGCCCGGGACAGAAGCTCACCAAGCGGTCGCTGCCGCCTGGGTCGATAGTCAGTTTGAACGAGCGGATCGGCCCGGCCCAATTCGCGCCGGTCTTGAGCACATACGAAATGCGCCGCTCCTGCAGCTTCGCGCTGTTGGTTTGGTTACTGCCCGCGCGCTTGTCGAGTTCGGCGAGGAACGTATCCTGGACGCAGTACTCTTTCCGGTAACGGGCGACTTCCTGAGCGAGTGCGCCGCTGCGGCGGAGGCTCGAGCGCAGGATGGTGTCGGGACTGGAGCCGACGCTCGGCCGGTACTGGTGTTCGACCAAGACGGTGCGCATGGGCGGAAACACCTGCTGGCGCACGGCCGAGGTCTTGATAACCCAACCCGGCGCATATTGCTGCCGGCCGTTGTCGCTCTTTCCCGCAGGTATCAGAAGTCCGTCGTCCACGAGCCGGGCCCGGGTCGCCTCGGGCAGGTCGTTCACCCGGATCTCGCGGCTACCAATCGGCAGCAGCGGCAACTTGAGTTCGCGGAGCAGGGCACCGACATCCCTGTTGCCGACCATGGCGCGCTGATCGACGGTCAGCGGCGCCGGGCTGCCATCGACCTTGGTCTCGAAGTCGACGAAGTTGATCGGATCATTTGACGGCAGTGCGATGTTCTCAGCCTCCGACAGGTCGATGTCGGGCAGCGGAAAGGCAACGGTAAGCGTGACCGGCCTGGCGGTGACGTTGGCGAATTGGTAGCGAACGCTAATCCTGTCGAGCGCGATACGAAGGTTCTCGCTCTCCATGGCCACGTCATTGGTGCGCACGAACTGGAGCCCGCCGATCGACAATTCCGCAGCCGAGTCGTTGGCGCGTGCCGGCCAGCCCGTCGCAACCAGCAGCGCGACCATCAAGGCCCGTATCCGGAACGATGGTCGGGGGGAGGGTCCGTTCGACAAGCTAGTCTCGATGCGGCGTCGCAGCATATGCTGGTTCCATCCGATGCGGGTCAATCGATCGGCTGATAAAGATCGCCCCACTCGGACTTCCAGACCCCGTCTGGATCGCACACTACGAGCGCGAGCTTTACGTCGTTTGCCAGCCGGATCGCGCCGCGAAAAGCATCCTGAGCCGGCAACTGCGCGCTGACCTGGTCGGTGGTCAGCCGTCCCCCGCTCGCGGCGGCCGGCAGCACGATCGATCCGGAGATGCCGTCATTGTCGCGTTTCAGGACAAGCGTGATCGCGTCGGGCTGGACTTCGCTCACCTGCTCAAATCTATTCCGGGCCATGTTTTGCACCGCAAGCTGAAGACATTCGGACTATCACCGTCCAGTGATAGATTGAACGTGATTGAGATTGCTCACCACTAATTGACGCGCCGCATCAACGGCATCTCGGATTAGTCGATCCGACGCGGCGATCGGTTCGGGGTACATTGAGGCGAACATGCTTCGTCCAAATCATTGGATCTGGGTCTTCATTGTTGGCGCTGGCATTCTTGGAACCAAGGCGTACGCCGACGATACCGTTGTACGCAGCTTTGCCGGCGGTTCGGCTGCTTCCATGGTCGGCATCGTCCCGGCCAGCGAGGACGTGGAACTCGCGGGACCGCAAGCACTCAGCGCCGATGGGCAGGGCAACCTGTTTGTGCTCGATCAGATCAACGGTCGCATCCTCCAATTTGATCCGAAACAGCCGAGCTCGGATCCTGACGTCCTCAATATGCCGAAAGACGTCCAGCCGACGGATCTCGTCGTCCACAACGACGACATCATGGTTTGGGACGGCGGCGTACGGACGCTGAAGGCGGCGCCGGGGCAATCCACGCGCGGCCTCGGTGGTGATGTGATCCAGCTTGAAGAGGTCTCGAGCCGCGGCACGGACGACCAGGTCGCCGTCTCCGCTTTTGCCCAGATGGGATCACAGGCGCCAGGCAGCGCGACCGACCTGCTCGACCAGAACACCCGCGCGGCCATCATCAAGACGACGCGGCAGCCCGACCGGCAATATGTTGCTACTCGAAGCAAGGGCTCGGTGATCGCCGACATCATTCCGGACAAGGGCAATGCCAGCGTACGGGTCGAAATCCAGACCATGGTCACCAACGAGACGATCGGCCAGCTCGGCCTGCGGGTGCGCAACCAGCTCGGCACGGTAGAGTTTCTCGAGATTGACAACAGTGACCGCTTCTATGTGTTGGCGGAGGACGTCCCGCCATCGGGAAAGAATGCCTCTACGTTCGTCGCACGCTATGCCGCGAACGGCCGTCTCGAAGGAATCTATGAGCTTCCTTTGGAAAACACGCCGCTGACCCGGCGATTCGTAACGGTTTCGGGCGATGGCGATGTCTATTTCCTGCGGACCAAACCGGACGGTATTGAAGTGGTCGGCGTGGGCTTCAGGCCTCTGACCAACGCTTCGATTATCGACGTGCGGYCGTCGCGAACGGCAGCCGCGCCGGCACCGCAATCCGGCGTCAAATTTGACGCGTCGGCCGCCGTGAGACCGTCCAATCGCCAGCAGGCGATCGAGACAGCGTTTGCGTTCGAGGGCATCCAGTGGAAGCTGACGCAGGCGAATTACGGCAACGATCCCGACAGCCAATGCAGCGGCTTCAGCCGTGTTCGTCGGCCGTGGTATCTGCAGGGAAAGGTGAATCAGGAGGTCCGCGGCGTACCCTATTGCTGGGGCTGCCACGGTTCGCTCGCGAACTTCCGGCAGCGGATCGAGAGCGGAACGCTGGCTGGCAATGTGTGCACTCGCAATGCGCCACGGCCGGATGTGGCTGGCGTCGACTGTTCGGCCTTCGTCAGCGCCGCGTGGGGGCTGTCCGTCCACTACACGACTGCCGCTATCCCCGCGATCGCAGCCCCCGTGGCAAATCCCTGGGACCTGAGGCCGGGCGATGCGCTGAACAAGCCGGGCTCGCACGTGATGTTGTTCCTGCGGTTCACGCCCGATCGCAAGGCCGAGGTGATGGAATCCTCGACCGGCGGCTGCAACGGCCGCGTCTGCCGCAACGTCTACCCGTTGGCGAGCCTGCTTTCGCGCGGCTACGTTCCGGTCCGCTTTCGAGCCTTCGCGGACGATCAGACGGCAGTTTCAGCGAGCGCCTATCAGGAGACCGAACAATCGCCGGCGGGCCGCAAAACGGCAAGCAAAAGGCGCTGAACCCGGTGTGTCGCCAGAGCTACAAAATGGGTAGGCATGATGTCGAGGTGGATCACGATGCGGATGCCCAGAGGATTTTATTGCGGGATCAGGCAGCTATGCGCCACCATCGGGCTCGCTGCGTTGATCGGGCTGATAACCCCTCACGCATATGCGGCAGGAGGACTGTCGATCAGCAATCCGGACGGGGCGGCGGTGCGCGCGCTCGTGATCGGGATCGATGACTATCAGCACGTGCGGAAATTGAAGGGCGCGGTCGCTGACGCCACTGACATCGTGACCAGCTTGAAAAACATGGGGGTTGGCGACGTCGTCGTACTGACGAACGCCCAGGCCGACAGGGCAAGCGTCCTGCGCGAGATCAGTGCACTGGTGGAGCGGACCAAGAACAACGACCTCATCTTTCTGTCGATCGCCGGTCATGGCACCCAGGAGCCGGAGCGCGTCAAGGGCTCGGAGCCGGACGGAATGGAAAACGTGTTCTTGCTGCCAAGCTTTGAAACCACGCCAACCGGGTCGGTTGAACGTGTTCTGGGCAGTGAGTTCAACCATTTCATCCGGCAGTTCGAGCTGCGCGGGGCGAGGGTGATCTTCGTGGCTGATACCTGCCACGGTGGCGGTATGGTGCGCGATATCGATCCGCGTGCCGCTGAGATGAGCTTCCGGCAGGTCCCGCGTTACACGTTGCTGGTCGACGAACTGAAGCCGGTGTCGGACAGCAACGATCCGAAGTCAGAACTCGATCTTGACCACACGGCGTTCCTGGCTGCGGTGGACCGCTACACCAAGGCGCCGGAAGTCCGCATCCCTGGCATCGATGGCTTGCGCGGGGCTCTCAGCTATGCGGTCGCGCGGGCGGTGGAGGGGAGCGCAGACATCAATCACGATGGGAAGGTGACGCTCAAGGAGCTCTTCAGCAATGTTCGACAGGTGGTCTATCAGCTCTCGGACCAGCGCCAGAACATCGTGACCATATCATCGCCGCCTCAGACGCCGGATACCGACGTCGCCTTCGAATTGACGCGCGGTGTCGTGCTGATTCAGGGGCCGGCCGCGAGAGCTGCCTCTGGTCCGGCCGGATCCGGGGGGGCCGTCGAGGGACAGGCGCCCGCGCCACCGGCTGTCACGGCCAAGGCACCAACCACTCCGACCCTTGCCGCGGCGGCGACCAAGGAACTTCCGACCGGCGACGCGCCGGGGCCTCTCCGCCTCGCTGCACCAATCCGGCTGGCGGCGCTCGACGGCAAGACAAGCTATTTTGCAAGCGTGAAGCCAAAGGATGTTCCCGTGCAGGCGGTTCAACCGACGGACAATCCCGACCTGATCTGGGATCCCGTGTCGCACGACGTGATCGCGTGGGGCGACGTGGTCGCCTACGGGATCGACGTTGCGAACTTGCCGACGGTAGTCGATCGGACAGCGGCAATTCGTGAACTGAAACGCATTGCGACCCGGTCGCCGCAGATCATGCGCATCTGGCCAGACGATCGCCAACAGCGTGCTGGCCAGACTGTCGAAGTTGACCTGTCTGATGTGGCGTCAAGGGCGGTGCTGCTGTTCAATGTGTCTGGCGATGGCACCATCCAATTGTTGTATCCGGTGGGTTCTGATGCGGCGCTGGCCCGATCGGCGAGTTTGCGCTTACCGCTCAGGGTCGGCGAGCCGTTCGGTGCGGAACAGATCGTTGCGGTGACCTCGCAGCAACGCATGGTAGATCTTGAGACAGCCCTAATGCAGTTCAACCGGCGTCGCGCCTCGGGGCAAGTGATCAAGAGTCTCGAGCGTTACTTGCCCGCAGACGCGCGAATCGCCTCGATCGGCTTCTTCAGTGCCCCCTGACTCTTAGGGGAGCAGGCCATGCCGTCATCTCGGCCGATCCGCCAGGCGCGACCATGGCTCGCATTCCTGCTGCTACTGGCGGGTAGCGGAGCTGCGCCCGCAGCACCATTGCCGACGGCGTCGTTGCATGTCGGCACGACGTACGCACGTTGGCTTTGGCCGGTACAAGCGGTGCGCGGGCAGACCAATACCGCGAGTGTGTCCCTTCAGATCCTGCCGAGCCAGACCGTCAACGTCGGCGGCAAGGTCTCGTTCGGCGTTACAGCCAGGAAGACTGGATATCTCATTTTGGTCGACGTCGACGCGGAAGGGCGGATGTCCCAGATCTTTCCGACCCCCGAGCTATTGGCGCAGTCGAACGAACGCGACATCAATCTCGTCAAGCCGGGTGTCGAATTTGTTGTTCCTGCCCCGGCGGCGCGACAGCGTGGTTTTGAATACGTCGTCGCACCGCCAACAGGGTCCGCAGTGATGATCGCCATCCTGAGCGAGCGACGCGTGCAGTTGCTCGATTTGCCGGACATGCCCCGCAAGCTGGAAGGTCAGGCCGACGCATTGAGCTATCTATCGGCCTGGACCAGCGAGCTGCGCGTGCCGGACAACAGCAGCGGAAAGCTGGTGACGAACAATTGGTCGTTCGACGTCAAATCCTATTCCATCAAGTGAGCCCTGTGAAGCTTGGGTTATAGCTTGCTCAGTCGGCTGAAGAAGCCACCCCGGGCGATCATGTAATGAATGTCCTTTGGAAAGGGAAAAGCGCTGCGAACGTTGGAAATTGCGTGCTGGAGGAATTCCCCGCGCTGCGGCGCTGGCTTATGCCGCGGCTGGTCCGCGACCTGCGGTATCATGAAGCGATCCACGAAAGCCGGGTCAAGATCGTTGACCCTGACCATCTGGCCAAATGCCGGGAATAGATCGTAATGACCCAAGCTTACGCTGAGGTTCTTGAGGGCAGGGCGCTGAGGCTGAGTTTGATTGCCATCGGTCGTCGCCAGCCCACGCCCGATCAGGTCCAGCTTCACCGATTGCGGCAGAGTTGATGGACCATACACGATCTCGAGCGCCCGGCCGCTCTGTCCGGACAACCATTGGTACCAGAAGGTCGCATCATCGGGCCGCGCATTGGCACCGTAGAGGCAGTCAAATCCCCAACAGGCCGTCAGCTTGCCCTGATACTTTCCAAGGCTCCCGACGAGGTTGCGCATGCCGTTACCACCGCCGGAGTGGCATGCGATGATGAGCTTGCCGATCTGGAGCTGAGGAATGGACGTCGAGGAGAGACCCAGGAACCTGGCAAGAGCTCCAAGGATCTCCTCGAGATAGCGTTCGCCCCAGTTCGCGGTTGCCAGGTCAGACACGCTGTAGTTTCCGGCAAAGGTGTCGCCAACGGCATATTCGTAGCCCAGGAACGGCGCGATAAGCACTACGTCCTTGCCGGAATCCCGGACCTGTTCGCGCAGCCGCGCTGGATCGCTGTGGAAGAGGAATTCATGGTTTTTGACATAGAAGCCGTGAAGCCAGATCACGACATCGAACTTGGTGGCAGCTGTTGGGTGCTTTGGCGGAAGATAAACCGCCGTCGGCTTCATGCCGGGGGCCTGCCGCTTCGTGAAGAGCGTCACCCCGGGAAAGGCGTTGGCGTCCTTTTGCTCAAGCTCACACGCAACCACGCAGGTCGCTCCGCTTCGGCCAATCCAGGCACGGACCTGGATGACCCAGTGTTAAGCTCTGCCGCCCGTCACACCTTCTCGACACCAAGATCCGCGCGGCCTCCTGGCCTTCCATGACGCCGTGGCAGCCTTGCGCGTTGCTAGTTGCAGGACTCGACATTACCCACGTTGCCCCCGGGGCCGCCGCCGCCACGGTATTCGAGGTGGCAGCCACTACGGACCTGACGGCACAGAGATTGATCGCAAACGACCTGACCACCGCCGCCGCCGGACCTCGCAGTTGCTTGTCGCCGCGGAACGTCGGCTGCCGGCGCCGGCCTCTCGCGGGCCGAACGATCCGCACGTGACGGACGCTCGTCCGTGTTGCGCTTTGCGACCGGTTTCTTCCCGCGTCGCTTCTCGCATTCATTGTCGTCGTTGAGGAACGAACCCTCGGCACAGGTGATCCTGCTGCACTGGTCACCGTCGGCCTTGTAGCCATGATCACAGATCAGGGGACAGACCCGGGACGGCTTGAGCTTGATTGCGTCAAGCGCGTCGAGACTTGCGAGCTTGGCGTCGAATTTGGTTCCCGCGTGCTGGTTGAAGAGAGCCAACGAGCGCTGTGAGGCCGCATTCCATTGGCCATTGACGGCGCCGGTGAAGCAGCCGACGCGGCTCAATTCGCCTTGTACAGACTTGGCGATATCTACGGACTTGGAGAGATCGGCCTTTGCGATATCGGTCTGGCGCGGCTCGTCGCTCAGCGCGGCAAGCTTGGGCGTCTTGCTGTCCTCAGCGGGCGTAGCGGCCGCTGGGTTATCCGCGACGGTACTCTCAACAGCCGGCTTATTCCCGGAGAGTGCAGCGACGATTGTAGATTCGGACGCAATACGTTTCCGTTCCGCCTCGGCGGCTTGCTCCTGCGCCGCTTGCTTCGTCTTCTCGGCCGCAATCCGGGCCTCTTCCGCAGCCTTCAGCTCCGCGGCCGCCTTCTCCTGGTCGGCACGCTGGGCGCCCTGGGACATCAGGCGAGCTCGCTGCTGCTCGGCCTCCTGCGCTTTCGCCGTGGCCGCGACACGTGCGTCCTCGGCGTCGAGCTGATTGAGCTGCAGCTTGGCCAGATTTGAGTAGTATCCGTCCGGATGTTGGGTCAGGAACGCGTTCAGAGCAGGCTTGTTGCGGAGCTGCAAGGCCAATTCGTAATCACGTCGAATTTCCGACTGGGGGTTGGCCGCCTGTACCGGCTCCTCGGCCTTGGTAGCCGGAACAAGCGCAACGTCTTCGCCGCCGAGCGAGCCGTAGACATAGGGCTCCTGTCGGTTGCCCGTGGCTTGCAAGACATCGTCGCGGACGAAGCCGAAAGCCCTTCGCAAGTCGAGCCCCGGCTTTGCGATGTACTTCACGAGAGCCGTCGCGTACGGACTATTCTGGCTGTTGCCATCGAGTGCGGTCAGTCCCGCTTTCGCGGCAAACGCGATCAGCGTGTTGGAGACGGTGGGCTCGACCCTGGCCAGTCCGCGGCTGATCGATCGCGAGGCAACTGTACGTTTCATCGAGTCGGCAAACGGATTGTTGCGGCACGCGTCGACGATCACCACGCGTAGTTGCCTCGCAGGCTCAATCGCCAGCAGGACGCGGTCGAGCGAGAATGCTTCGTCATAGATGTCCGTGTCACGTTCGAGTCTGGCGTCGGTCGGGATCAGATAGTTTGTCCCGTCGATCTCGATACCGTGGCCAGCGTAGTACACCAGGGCTATGTCGGCATTGCGGGCCTGATCGGCGAATTCTCTCAAGGCCCGCCGCATATCGGTCGCGGCGAGGTTAAGTCTTGAGTCAACCACATCGAAACCTGCCCCCTTCAAGGTTGCGGTGATGGCCGCAGCGTCGTTGGCCGGGTTTGGGAGCAGAGGGGCGTTTTGATAGTTGGCATTGCCGACCACCAAAGCCACGCGCTTTGTCGCCCAGGCTGGCTGACAGGCCAGGAACAGCGAAGCGGCGAGAAGAAGCAAAACTCGAAGGTGCCTGTACACTCTCATGGCGAACACCCAACCTATGCCCGTAGAATGGTGACGTCGCGAAGATGGCCGCATAAGAAATGACTTTTGGAATTCGTACGCTACCGGCGGCTGCCTATCTGCATACAGTACCAAACTCGAGCCCGATCCATTCCTATGTGTTGTTGCGAAATGCGGACGCGTTCAAAAGGCATGGAAGATATTGCGCCGGGCGCTGTCCGCCGATTCATGTGGATGATAGGCGCCCGCCAGTGCTCTGCTGAGGGCGCGATCACAAAATAAGATATTGATATAAAACGGTTATTTTTCTGGGGGCTGCTCGTGGCAGCGCGGCACAAGGCCTCCGGCTTGGTTCGAACTCGAGTTCCGCTGAGCCGCACATCGAGGAGACGTGAAGAGCGGTGTCAGGCGTGCGGATCGATCGCCTTGGTCGAGAGCTCCGGTCCGGCCTGATGAGCTCGCCGCCCGAGTCTCGCGGGGATCAGACCTGCAGGGATCAGAAAAGGCGTTGCCGCGGCATAGACGTCATATTCAGGGAAGGCCAGTCTTAGAATCCGCTCTTCGTTGATCATTCGTCGGCACTGAATCATCGCAACCACGATGGCGATGAGCACGGCAAGTGGTGAAAGGACCTGAAGTGTGACACCGACCAACGCAATCCCCTCACATAGGTAGAGGGGATGCCGGACGACTCGATAAGGCCCTTCCGTCACAAGGCGCCTCGCCTCCGGTAGAATGCTGAAGGATTTGTTCAACCAGCGGAGTACCACGATAGAAAGCGAGATCCCCACCAGGATCAACGTCGTCGACAGAGCCGACCAGATCGGGCCGAGCTCTGCCTTCGGAAGAAAAGCGAGTGCGACGGTCGGAAATGCGCCCAGCAGGGCCGAGACCCGCATCTCAACGCCCTTCGACTTCATTGTCGGGACCAGCCGGGTGATGGTTGTCAGTGCAACGAGTCCGAGGAACAGGACGTTGGCAATACTGGCTGCGATCATGAGCAAGTTGTCCACGCTGCCCAACGGAAGGCGATGGATGCTGGCGGCGCCAATGAGAGCAGACCCGCCATAGACGATCACGATGGCCACCCTGGAGGTCCAGTCCAGCCAGGGATTGACGCCGCCGGCGATCCGGTTCCTGGCTGTCCCCTCCTGGCCGACCTTCGCGTCAGTCACAGCAGTGATCTCGCTCGCTCAAAATCTGCCTCACTAGACGCCAGGCCTCTGGAGAGGTCAATTGGCTGGCCACATCTCCGGGCGCGGCCACACCAGCCAGTCCCATGCGGTTCCACATTCCGCGGACCTTCCGGATCGTCGAGTTGTCATTGAACCGAACCTGTCGTGGCGACACGAATGATAAAGCGCATAATTAAACAGTAGTACTGCCATGGGTTTGCACGGATTCGTGAATTTGCGCCGAATCTTGTTCCTTCTTCCTGTGCTGCTGCTCTTCTTCTGTCAGCCGGCATGGGCGGGGAATCGCGTCGCACTTGTCATTGGCAATTCTGCCTACAAAAACGCGGCGCCACTTTCGAATCCCGTCAATGACGCTGCGATTGTCGAGGCGACACTAAAGAACGCAGGTTTTGACGTTGTGCAAACCCGCCAGGATCTTCAGGCGATCGAGATGCGGCGCACGCTGCGCGATTTTGCCGATCAGGCTCGCGACGCAGATGTGGCCGTCATCTACTACGCCGGTCATGGTATGGAGATCGAAGGTACGAACTACCTGATCCCGGTCGACGCCACCCTTGAGCGCGATACGGATGTGTACGATGAGGCGTTTTCGCTCGATCGCGTCATGCTGGCCATTGAACCTGCAAGGCAGCTGCGACTTGTGATCCTCGACGCTTGCCGCAACAATCCTTTCTCCGAAAAGATGAAACGGACGGTCGGCTCGCGGTCCATCAGCCGGGGCCTTGCCCGAATTGAGCCGGCGACGGCGAATACTCTGGTTGCCTTCGCCGCCAAGGCTGGCTCGACAGCGTCGGACGGCAACAGCAAGAACAGTCCCTACGCTGCCGCATTGGTCAAATATATCGGGACTCCGGGTCTGGATTTGCGCAGGGTGTTCGGTTTCGTTCGCGATGACGTCATGAAAGCAACGGGCAATCGGCAGGAGCCCTATGTTTACGGCACTCTTGGCGGCGACGACGTGCCGCTGGTGCCCGCCAAGGAAACAGCCAAGGGGCCAACCAGGGAACCAGCCGGAGAACCAGCCAAGGAGGCCGCGAAGGAAGCTGCTCCATCGCCAACGCTGCGATCCGAAATACGGCGCGACTACGAGCTCGCGCTGCAGGTTGGCAACAAGGATGCACTGAACTTCTTCATCGTCCAGTATCCGGATGGTTACTACGCAAGTCTCGCAAAGCTTCAGCTCGCCAAAATCGATGCGGAGGAGAAGCGTGTTGCTGCGGCCGAAAAGGCGCGTCAGGCCGAGCAGGAGCAGGCGCGGCTCGTCAACGAGGGCGCACAACAGATGCAACTTGCCAAGGCGGCGTCGGATCTGAAGGCAGCGCAGGAAGCTCGGGCCGCCGCCGAGGCCGCCAAGGAAACCGCGCAGCATCAGGCTGCTCAAGCCGAACAAAGGCGTGTCGCGGCTGAAACGGCACCTGCCGCGAAGAACGCCGCACCATCAGCAACAGGGCAGCCGCAAGAGGCGAAGGCAAACACGGACACAAAAGTGGCAGCGCTCCCCAATCCACAGGCTCCCGTGCCGCCACCTTCGCCAGCTGAGCTGGCAAAATCGGTGCAAAGCGAATTGCGCCGGGTCGGCTGCCTCACGGGATCGGCCAGTGGGGAGTGGGATGCGGCGTCGCGGCGCTCGCTTGAGCTGTTCAATCAAAGCGCCGGCACCAAGTTCGATACCAAGACCGCGAGCGCCGATGCGCTCGATGCGATCAAGCTCAAGGCGGCGCGGGTTTGTCCTTTGATTTGCGGATCCGGCCTAAAGCGCGACGGCGATCGTTGTGTCAAGATTGCCTGCGCTGCGGGTTACTTTCTGAATGGCGACGATGAATGCGAGAAGCGCAAGGTCCGTCAGGCCCCGTCCGCAAGACTTGAACGAAGGGAGAGGGAGGCTGCTCCTGCAAGACCCGCAAGACCCGAGGCCAGCGCAAGCAACAAGCCGGAAGGCGGCGGAATGCCATTCATGTTCTTCCTGCCTTGAAGATTTCAGCCGATATCGTGTAGCGCCGTGTTCAAGCATGCCGTTCGAGTCTGCATCGGCCATTCTGAACGTAAGCCCGGCCCCAGTCTTTCCTTGCGGAGACTTCCGGGTCTTCGCGACACATTTTCCAGCTGGATTGGCCGACCCACGCACCAGGGGCACATGCTCGTCTGACCCGATTCACGTTCAGTCATAGTCGCCGTTGTGGCTAACAAGGGTCAAACAAACCGCTCACGATTGGAATTTCGGACTTCGGAGAAGCTGATGCCCATTCCGTTGAGGATTTACATCACGCCATTTGCCGACAGGGGGGTCGTTGAGCCCGGGCAATGGAGCAGCGACACGGCCAAGAAGGCGCTCGACGTGGTCAATACGATCTGGTCAAAGGCCAAGATCGCGTTCGTGATCAGCGATTGCTTGATGGAGAAGCCGCTCGACATGGCAAAGAGCGCGCGCAGCAATGATCAGCGATTGCTGGGTGTTCTTGCCTCTCGGCACGATCCGGACAATGCCATCCACATCTACATCGTCAATTCGATTGAAAATCTATCCGCCGGCGGAAGTTCATACCCCAATAGCGAACCCGAGCCGGCAAGCTTCGTCCAGTGGTATGGCAATGACCACGCCAATGGACGCGCCTGGGCTCACGAGCTTGGCCATCTGATGAGCCTCGATCATGTCGAGATCGACTATTCCAATGAGAAGCAGGCGGCGCAACGCGTCAAGAACCTCATGACGAAAGGATTGAGCGCCGGCTCCGACTTGACTGGCCAGCAGATCGATGCAGCCAAGGGCTCAAAGCTGATCAAGCGATTTGGCGGATAAGTCGTCGGCCGACCGCCGAAGTCGCCGTCGTCCTGCAGATCGCGTGTCCGAAGCGGGGGAACGTCCTCCTCGCGTGGCGATCTCCGCCGAATTCAGAAAAACGACTACATTGTGGCAATCGGCGCGGTCATTTCGGCACGGGTCTGGAGCCCGATCTAATCCGCCCATCCAGGCATGGGCCGGACAACGGCGCGCGCTTAATGGGCGCTTAATGCTTTTGCGCAACAGATAGATCACCAGCGCGGAATTAGTCCTAGTTACGAGTGCGAGCCGAGCTCCCGGAGGAGGGGAATCGGATGGGACTGCTTTTTGTCGGAGTGCTGGCGGGAGTCCTGATCGGCTTTGGCTGGTTTGCGCCTTCCCGAGGGTACTTCCTCGGATGCGCGTCACGACCCTGTTTCGCTGTCGCCCAACCCGCGCAGCCAATGCCGACGGCGTTGGCGCAAGAGCCTGCGGCTGTCAGATCGAGTTCCGCAACGCCGGCAAGGCCCGGCAAGACATCATCTCCGAAATCTCCGAAGAAACGCGGATCGACCGACCTTGCCAAAGCGGCGTCCCCGCGGACGAGCATCAGCGTCCCGGCATCCGAACGGCCCGCGGAAATGCCGGACCCTGCTCTGGACAAGGCGAAGGTTGCGATCGCGACGCAGATGAGGGGGCCGGAAACGGTCGAACTCAGCGACGTGAAGCGCGCAATGCGAAAGAACATGTTTGGACGCCCCGTGGATACGATTTGCGGCCGCGTGAAAGGAAGAAGCGCGTCAGGCGGCGAGACTGGCGAGAGGCCGTTCCTGTATCTCGTGAAGGAGGATGAAGCATATGTCGTCGACGGCAAATCAGGGTCGGCGGCGTCAACCGCGTATCGAAACATCTGCAATTGAGGGAATGCGTCGACTGCGCCACGGCGTGGTGCGCGTCGAAATGATTTGAGCGGAAAGAATTTCCACCCAGGCGCCAGGTGACCCCGCAGTGGATTTGGCACTAGCGGCGGCACTGCGCCGCTCTCGTGATGCTGCATTCAGGTTGAATGCAGGAGCAGGGGAGACGCAATACGGAATGGGAATATCGCGGAGGTTCTTTTCATCTCGAGGACATCATGCACGACATAACCAACGCTTCAAAACGGCTCAATGAATCGCTTCACTTGCCGGTTCTGGTGATCATCGAGCCGCTCCTGTTGCCTCGTACATGCATTCTGCACGTCCTCAGGCGGGAGCTGGACGAACTTGAGATCCTTGACATGGCATCGGTCCAAGGCCTGGACTGCACGTCAGCCCGCGATGTTCGTCTGGTGATGCTGAGTATCGCGGACAAGCCCATCGGCGATCCCTCGGTTGAGGATGATCTCGCCTTCGTTGCGGAGTGTTGTCCCAACGCCGCCACTGTGGTCCTGTCAAACCACGAGGACGAGCCGACCGTGCAGGCCGCGATGCAGCGGGGCGTGCGCGGCTTTATTTCCACCTCGCTACCGATCGAGATCGCCATAGCCGGCCTGCGCCTTGTTCTCGTCGGCGGCGCCTACAGGCCGTTGCCTGTGGCCGGGATGAACAGGATACCGGATTTCGAGCCGCCGGATGCGCGCGGGCTCGCGCCCGCATATCTGATGAACGAGGGAGCCAGAGTGGCTATCGACAGGAGCGTGACCGATCTCACGCCTCGTGAGCAACAGGTTCTGGCGGAACTGGAGCTCGGCCTGCCCAACAAGCTGATCGCCGCCAAATTGGGCCTGTCGGAAAGCACGGTCAAAATGCACATTCAGCATATCATGAGGAAATGTGCCGCGCACAATCGCACGGAGGCCGTGCTCCGCTGGCGCGGCCGGTTGCCCGCGCCGAGTCGCGATCACGTC
Organism: Bradyrhizobium sp. P3_C3; assembly: GCF_056402655.1. Lineage (NCBI taxonomy): Bacteria > Pseudomonadati > Pseudomonadota > Alphaproteobacteria > Hyphomicrobiales > Nitrobacteraceae > Bradyrhizobium > Bradyrhizobium sp. P3_C3. The sequence goes on from NZ_JBFUGY010000019.1 coordinate 47,201, forward strand.
CCCGGCGTGGCTCTCATGCCGGAGACCTAATGCATGATCCGGACCCGGAAGGCGCGATGACGATTCACCCCAATCTCATCGCGCTTCAGTCCTCTCTGAATGCACCACGGAAGCTGTCGAGCAGGGGCCTGAGCGCGTAGAGAGCCACGGTGCCGCGCCCCGTCGTGATGAACACCTGAACCGGCATGCCGGGGACGATCTGGATGTCGTTCGCGACGATCTGTCCGTCGTCGATCCGGATCCTGGTCGCGTAGTATGGCTGGTCGGTACGCTTGTCGAGCAGCCGGTCTGCGGATACGTGCACGACGGTTCCCTTCAGGCGAGGCACGCGACGCTGATTGTACGGTACGAGTTGAACCTCGGCATTGAGGCCGGGATGAACCACATCGATGTCCTCGGGCCTCAGGCGCGCGGTCACGATGAGACGGTCTTGCCGGGGCACCAGGTCCATGAGCGGAGCGCCCGCTCCGATGACGCCGCCGGCCGTATGAACCCGCAGATCGGTTATCACGCCGTCCTCGGGCGCCTTGATCTCCGTTCGCGATAGCTGATCTCTGGCCGCAAGCAACCGCTCGCGGAGTTGGAATATCTGGTTCTGTGCTTCACGAAGCGACTGTGCGATCTCGTTCTGCCTCTCGCTCTCGAGCTTGAACAAGGTGGCCTGCTGTTCGCTGATGACCTGCCCGGCGCGGGCAATCTGCGCGGCGATCTCGCCGCGGCGGCCCTCAACGTCGGCCAGCTCCCGCTGCAGGTTCAGCAGCCGTGGCCGCCGTTCGAGTCCCTTGTTGACGAGGGTCGCGACCATATCCAGTTCCTCCCGAACGATGTCGACCCGTTGCCCGGTGGCGGTTTCCTGAGCCTTGAGACCTTCGATCTCCTTCTCGACTTGACGCCTTCGTTCGCGAATGACCGCAAGCTGCGACTCGTGAACCTGGAGGCGTGCCTGAAAAATGAATTGCTGCGCCGACACCGCGGCGGCCGCCACCTCGCTCTGCCTGCTGTCCTGTTCCAGCGCGTCCGGGATTGCGATCCTCTCGAATCTCTGCTGCTCGGCTTGAAGCCGTGCGGCACGAGCAGCGGCATCCCAGAATTGGCCTTGGAGGCTTTGCATCTCCGAGCCGGCCCGGGTGTCGTCCAGCTCGATCAGCGTTTGGCCGCTGCGCACGATATCGCCATCCGAAACCAGGATCTTCCTGATGATACCGCCTTCCAGATGCTGGATCGTCTTGCGGCTCGATTCCGATTCCACGACGCCGGACGCGATCGCGGCGCTCTCGAGCGGCGCGAGGCTCGCCCATGTCCCAAGCCCCAGCATGAAGCAGAGCACCAGCAGATTGCCCGCGACGGTGATACCGCGAAGCCTTCCACGCGGAGAGGTCGGCGTGGGCGTCGAGCACCATGGAAATTCCAGAGGCTCGAAATCGTCGATTGCGGTCACCACGACGCCAGATCGCCGGGCGGGCAGCGGGCTCGCCGGCGCTCGCATGAGCTGGTCCCAGACCATGGGAAGTCTCGAGACGGCGGGAAGCTTCCAGACGGTGAGAGAGTTCCAGATCATGGCGCTATCTGCGAAGTAACCTGGGGTCGGCTCAGGTGCCGTTCAAAGATGTCCTCGCTGTCGCCGAACGCGGCGACCGCACCGCCCTCCATGATGGCAATCTTGTCCGTGGCGGCGAGGAGACCCATCCTGTGGGTGACGACGACAAGGATGACGCCTGCGAGCTTCATGCGCTCGATGGCATCCAGGAGCATTCGCTCGCCCCCATAGTCGAGGCTGGCGTTGGGTTCGTCGAGAACGACGAGGCGTGGACTGCCGAAAAAGGCGCGGGCGAGACCGAGGCGCTGCCGATACCCGCGCGAGAAGGTTGCTTCGCTCTGAACCACCGTGTCGTACCCCAGCGGCAGGCCCATGATCGCCCCATGGATACCGACGAGCTTGGCCGCTTCGATGACCTTCCGCCGGTCGGCATCTTCAAGGCGTGCGATGATGTCGTTGATCGTGTCGCCGAGCAGGTTGATGTCCTGGGGGAGATATCCGAGGCGGTCGCCGCTTCGGCCCTCGCGAAGCAGCGAGACGTCGGTATTGTCGAGGAGGATACGGCCATGCGTTGGCATCGACAGCCCGGCGATCACCTGGCCGAGCAAGGACTTGCCTGATCCGGACGGACCGATGATGCCAAGGCATTCTCCGGGCATGAGGCTGAACGAGACACCGTTCAGCAGAAGATGGCTGGTCCCCGCAAGCCTCACGCCGACATTGTCGACGACGAGGCCGCTTGGCGCCTGCAGCGGAGAAACCTCCGCGCTCTGCTGCCGGGCGGCGGGGAATGCGGCGAGAAGTGCGCCGAGCCGCTGACAGGCGCTCACGGCCGTCACGAGTGATTTCCAGCCTGCGACCGCACTTTCGACCGGCGCGAGCGCCCGGCTGAACATCAGCGTGGCAGCAAAGATGATGGCCGGACTCTTCCCGTGATCGAGGACAAGCCATGCGGCAGCCCCCATGATCAAGACCTGCGACAGCGCGCGAACCGGCTTGGTGGCCAGCGAGACGATCTCGCCTCGCCGGAGTGCCACATCGTGCTCTCTGCGGGCGTGCTGCGCGTCACGGTGGATCATGCGCGCAGCGCTATCGAACATTCCCATGGCGCGGATCATGTGGATGTTGCTCGCTGCAGTCTGGAGGCGGCCGCAGCTTCTGGACAGCGCGGCGCCGGATCTGAGCAGAACGTCTTCGGTGACCAGCTCTCCGGCAACCGTGAGCGCGAACAGGAAGGCGACGCAACAGGCGCCCACCACGCCGAGCAGGGGATGGATCAGAAAGAGGACAAGGAGGAACAGGGGCGCCCAGAGCGCGTCGAACAGCATCGGACATGCGCCGGACTCGACGAACTGGCGCAGCACCGTGAGATCCCGATACGCGCCCGACGCTTGCGTCCAATCGCTGCGAAGCGCCGATTCGAGGCCGGCCGAAAGCACGCAAGGACGAAGGCGATCGTCGAGCCAGGCGCCAAGGCGTCCCAGGACGGCGCGCCGCAATGCATCGAACACGCCGCCGACGACCACAGTGATCGCGACAATGAGCGTGAGCAGGAGCAAGGTGTCGCCACTCCGGCTCGACAACACCCGGTCGTAGATCTGAAGAAGATAGATGGAGGGCGCAAACAGGAGCAGGTTGTAGCTGCAGCTATACGCGAATACGAGACCGAGCGGTCCCGCGCAGGACCGGAGTGCCGCGTGCAGTGGCGTCCCGATCTGCGGCAGGATAGGCAACCGAATGGGCGGCATCAGCATGATCGTCACCGCCTGAAATCGAGGTCCGGCGCGCTTGACCGATGGCCAACGCAATCCGGCAACGGCATCGGTAGATCATTGGCGTGAAATCCAGGACCGGCGGCCGCGGCCGCCGGTCCTGCCAGTCGGACGAGCGGCTGGTTAGAGCGTATCGAGATGGAAGGTCACTCCGCCACCCCATGCGAAGTTGCCGTCTCCGCCATCGCCGCCGATGCCGGCCACAACTTCCTGGTGCTGGTCCACCATGACCTTGTTGATCTGGGTGGCATCCGTATTGGCGTAGACCTTGGAGGTATCGTAGCCGCTGTAGGATTTTTGGCTTCCATTCGACTCGGCGTCTCCGCCATGGGCCTTCGAAAAATACGAGGCCTTGGCGTTTGCGCCGCCGGCATCCCAATCCGCCGTCTGTTTGACGTGATCGCCGGTGTTCACGTGCACGTCGGCACCTTCCGCCTTGTTGGTCGGATCGTAGTTGACAGTCGGCTTGCTGATGATGGCTCCCTTGAAAGTACCGTCGCCGCCATTTCCGGCACTTTGACCACCGGTGTCGATCGATTTGACTTTGATCGTATCCGAGATGTTGATTGCCTTTGGCATCATTTGAGGCCTCCGTCGGTTTGTTGGCTGTCGTGCAACATCCATCCCGATCAGGCGGACGCGCGCGGCAAGTCTGGTCCGCCCACGCGCGATGGCGATAGATGTCAAATCGGACACCATCCGGTTTGGTGGGCCTACGTACGAAAGTACGACATTTCGTCAGGAGAGGCGCCTCTGCGCGGGCTTTGCATGCGAAGAGTGGCGACGGCGCGTGCCGCGATGCGATCGGCTATGCGAGCGATGCGACGTTTCGTTATGCCACCAGGTGAATATCCGACAAGAGATGCGCGGCATCGCCACCCAGTGCGAGATTGCCGTGGCCGCCGTCCCCGCCAACGCCGGCGATCTGGACCGCACTCTGGTCGATGTGCACGTTGTTGACCTGATCGGCTACGGCCGTCGAATGGGGACCTGCGATTGCGATGTTGATGGGTGCATAGATCGCCACGCTGACGTCGATCAGACTGCCGGCAAAATAGCCGTTGCCGCCATTGCCTGCGCTGTTCGAACCGGTCGCGATCGTATCGGAGCCGCCCCACAGATTATGGGAGAGAAGGCTTGCATGGCCACCCGCTGCGGCGTTGTCGTTGCCGCCGTGCCCGCCAATGCCAGCGATCTGAACCGCGGATTGATCCACGGAGACATCACTTATCTGGACCGCGTAAGTGCTGGAGCCATAGCCCGCGATTGCGATGTTGATCGGGTTGTACATTACAAACGAGGTATGGACGAGTTCACCGTGGAACACGCCGTCACCGCCATTGCCGGCCTGGCTTCCGCCCGTTTGAACGCCAAAGACGCCGCCTCCGTTGCTTGATCCCCAGCTGGGGTCGAGCGTCATGACGCTGCCGCCGGCGGCCAAATTGCCATTTCCGCCACTTCCGCCGACGCCCGCGATCTGAGTGGCCGATTGATCGATATCCACCGTGTTCGATTGACTTGCATGCGCAGTGCCGCCCGAGGCCGCCACCGCAATATTGATCGGATGATAGATCACCACGGGAGCGTCCACGATCGCACCCGAGAAATAGCCGCTGCCGCCGTTTCCGGCGCCGTTGTCACCGCTCGCGATCACGCCGGCGCCTAAGGACGTACTGACGCTGCCTCCCGATGCAATGTTGTCATTGCCGCCATGGCCGCCGACGCCGGCCATCTGAAAAGCGGACTGATCGACATTCAAATTGTTGGACTGGTTGGCCAGGGCGACCGAGCCGTATCCCAAGCTCACCGAGATGTTGATCGGTTGATAGATCAACAGGGACGCGTGAATGATGCTTCCGTAGAAGTAGCCATCTCCGCCGTTTCCGGCCGTGTTGGCTCCGCTCTCGACCGCAGCAATGCCCATCCCGGGATGTGATGCGCCGGAAGCGGGCGTGGTGGACGAAGCATCCAGGCCCGCCGCAGCGTGGTTGCCGACGTGGCCGCCCGTGTCGCCCACCGACGTGGGATGTTTGGATTGAATCGGGTCGGAGTCATGATGCTGGGTGTTCGCGCTCGCGGGGTGCGCTCCAGAATCTGCAAATTGACCTGCAAACGGGCGGGGACCATGGACCAGGGCGCCACCGCCAACCGCGTCAGTCAGGAACGGTGCGCTCGGTGCCGGACCCGCTTCGTCGTCACCATCGTACCCATCGTGGCGATGGGAGGCGTGATGCAGCCGGATTCCATCCGACATCCGCGAAAAATCCATCGTAGCCTCCCTCATCGCAATCGCTCCGCGCGATCGGACGGGTTCTGCACTCCGGACAGACTGTCATCCCGGGAAGGTCGAATGCCCAGTCGTCAGTTCGGATATAGCGCTTCGTCTGGCACCCGTAACATCGGCTACATCCGTTCGGGTAAACAGCCTTTGCAACTTTGCGTGGGCCGATGCTTGAAAGTGCGACCTTGAGGGGATGGCGAAAATGGACAATCGAGCTGACGGCCAGATCGCCTGCGGCCAAAATGAATCCACGGCGTTGCCGGATTTAAGTCGCATTGCGACCTAGGTCACGGCCAACGCTCCCGTCCGGGCAGGGGCGCAACACCGGGGTTTTCCATGTCCGGTCATTTGCGAGTTTATTGCGCCGCTTTTACGCTTATTGCAGGTCTCTCGACATCATCCGCGTTTTCGACGCCTCTTTCCGAACTCTTCAATGCCGGTCCCGCCACAGCCCCTGCGCCCGCTTCCGCGGAAGCAGAGTGCTTGACGCGGCCCGGCAAGTCGACCGCCGATGGCCAGCACTGGGTCTATCGGGTGGAAGGCCAGCGCAGATGCTGGTTCCAGATCGCCGAAGGAACTGAGAGGGCGAAGAAGCTGGTTCAGCAACGCGCCACCAAACATCGTGTCGCCGCGGCCGAAGAGAACCAGACCGCGGCGCGCAAGCGGAAGACGGTGGTGGATGCGCGCGCGGAGCTGCCGCGCTCCGCACCTGCGGATACGTCCCGGCCGAGCCCGTCCGTGCCCGCGCAGGTGGTTGATGCCAGTCCCGTCCTCGCCACCGGGATCGCAACCCGCGCGTCGCCGGCCCCCCTTTCCAAACGCGACCGGCTCACGGCCGACGAGATCACGCCGCGCCAGGTCGACGTGGAGGCACTCCTTGCTGAGGCGCCAGCCGCCAGTGACGTGGTTGCCGCCTCGGCGGCGCCGCTCGCCTTTTCCGCCGCAGAGGCGGGCGATGACGGACGGGTTTGGACCTGGCTTGGCATGCTGCTGATGGCTTTGGGGCTTGTCTCCGTCTTGAGCGCGAGTCTAACCATTCGGTGGGCCGCGCTGCTGCCCCAGCTATTATTCGCTTGCCAGCGGCGAGTTGACGCCAGCAGGCAGAATGGGCCTCGAGCTCCCTGGCGGCGCGGCTCCCTGGTTTGGGTCCAACAGGGCTTATGGGGCAATGCCTGGCGTCGCTCAACACCACAGCTTTCAGCACCGATCGCGGTGAGTATCTGGAGGCTTCTCTTGTCGAGGGCGAGTTCTCTCGAGAAATTTCATGCGTTCGCTCAATCGCGAGCCGCCGGGCGCCCTGCCTATTCGGAAACAACCCAATTTCGCAGACCATCGATCGTGCGAAATCCGTCGGCGGCGTAGCAGCGGATCGATGGATGGAAGCCTTGCGTCATCTCGGCAAGCGCGTGTCCTGGACCGAGGTCCAGGACTTGATCGACCCCGAGCTCTACGAGAGCCTCCAGCGTCGCCGCCCAGTCGATCGGGCGCGCGATCTGGCATGCGAGCTTTGCTGTCGCATCGGTCACGGAGAAGATGCGCTCGCCGCCATCCCCTGCGAGGAGGGTTCGTTGGTCTGCGACAGGAGCGCGTCTGCTGGTCGCAAGCGCTTGCTGCAAGGGCGTGCAGGCCGGTTCGAGACGCGTCGTATGCGAGGCGATTTTGACGGCGAGAAGACCGGCGCGGGCGGCGCCCTGTGTCGTCGCCTCCTGACAGAGGGCGATGACATCGCACTCCGCGCCTCCAACCACGACAAGAAGGCCGGGATTCCTGATTGCGATCTCGCAGCGGTGCGTCTCGAGCAGGTGTTCGAGCGTGGCTCGTTCGAGCCCGCGGACATAGCCGAGCCGCCCATCCGGCCCCGCCACGCCGTCCATCAATCGGGCGCGGATATCGGTCAGTCGCAACGCTTCGGCGGCGGTCCATATTCCCGCAACGCTCCAGGCCGCCATCTCGCCGACGCTGTAGCCCGTGACAGCGGTGCCCTCAGTCAGCAAGTCCGCGATACAGGCGTGGATCGCGAGCGCCGATGTGACGGTTAGGATCTGGCTGGCATGGTTGGCGGACAGCTCGTCCGCGCGGCGCGTCCTGATGAACTTCCGCGGATCTTCGCCGAGACAAGCGGTCGCAGCGGCGAAGACCGATTCCGCAGCAGGCCGATCGGCGACAAGATCGAAGATATTGTCCGACAGGGTGCCTTGTCCGCCGCAGAGCAGTGCAAGCATCAGGGGGCCAGCCGATCGACGAAGAGAGCGTCCACAAACAGAGCCATGGCGAGCAGATCTGCCGATCCGCCCGGACTGAGATTGCGCGCGACGAACGCCTGGTGAATGCCGTCGGCGTGCTTGCGCCAGCCTGGGCAACCGATTCCGCCTGCGGCAAGGAATGCGGATGCGCTAGCCTGCGCGAAGCGCAATCCGTCAACTCCGCCCCTGTGCAACAGATTGGTGTCGGCAACATCTGCGATCAGCGCCATGCAGGTCTGAACCCGGACCGCCTCCTCATCCCGAGGCGCGAGCGTCCGCGCCGCATGCAGCGCGGGAAGGGCGATGTCATAGACGGAGGGGAAGCCACAAGCCGCTTCCGCCCTGGCGCCGCCGGCGCCGTAGCGACGTGACGCCACGGCGCCGTGGCTACGCAGGGATATCGGGCCTGCGTAGATGGCGTCGCCCCAACGTTGCGACACCAATTCGCCGAGCGGCTTGCGAATGCCGAGAGCGCCGCGATACCCGGCCGCGGCGCAGAGCAGACCCAGTCCGAAGATCGCGCCGCGATGCGTGTTCACACCTGAGGTCGCCGCCAACATCGCGCGCTCCGCCGCAACCCCGATCGCGCGCAACCGGTCCATGCCGGCGCCCTCGGCGCCCGCGGCTGCGAGGTCGTGGAAGAACGGAGCCAGCGTGTCGGCACTTCGGCACAGGAGCCCGGCGTCCATATCGCGATGCGCGCCGTTGTCGACGTGGCTGACGAGCCCCGGCTTCGGATAGGTCTCGACTTCGAGCTTCAGGCACAGTGATGCGAGATGACCGAGCTGCTCCGCGCGGAGCGCGCGTTGCGGCGGCGCTTGCCATCTCAGCGCGACATTCATGACGCGCCACCCGCGAGAAACGCCGCACGCATGGTGACATGAACGCCGGCCGCGCCCTTGACGAGGACTTCGTCCTCGTCAGCGCCGGTCAGCTCGCGCCATTGCACGCCGCCGGCGTGATAGACGATCTCGCCGTCGAGCCGCATCGGCGCCGTCTCTGCGATCCGCGCGATGTCGGACGGCAGGGTGTTCGCGTGCCTCGCCGACGACAGCGGCCAGAGCAGGTCGAGGTCCGATCCATCGGACAGATAGGGCAGGCCGGTGAGATGCTGCCAGGCCAGACTGCCGAATGTGCGTGTCTCCGGCAGAAGGCGGACGAGCAGGTCGATGGTCTGGCGCCACGACGCCGGCGCCGATGTTGCCGCATCCGCCAGCAATGGCGGCGGAGCATGCGTGATGAGTTCGCCGGGGGCGAGCGCGACGGCGATACGCCGCTTGCCGTGGCTCGGCGGCAGCGGCAGGCCAAGCGGAATCATGCCTGCGAGATCGTTGCAGGCCGGCCTGCGAACCACGAGCGGGCGGCCGGCGCGCGCCCAGCCCTTGATAATCGGCTCGCTGGCGAGCGCGGGATTTCGGCTCATCGCGGCGGCCCAGCCGGTGGCCGAGGCCGTCACCATCGTATGGCGCTGGAGGGCTTCAGCCATGTGGCGCCTCCTGATGCGCGGCTGCCGCGAGTGTGACAACCCGATCGGCGATCTCGGCCGCCTTCCGCCGGCCGCCACGCTCGGCGCCGAGCCGGGCGCGATCGTCCTGTCCCTGCGGCCGTTGCAGCACGGCGGCAAGCTGCGGCGCCAAAGGTGTATTTTCATCCCAGACTGCGTGAATGCCGCCGGTCTGCACCATGTTGTCGAGGCCGGGCGCGAACACCGGCGTCGCTTCCGCCTTGGCCTTCAGCACATCGATCGGCAGCTTGGTGACCCGCGCCATCGACGGCAGATCCATCACGGCGGGATGCGCACCGGGCAGCGCCACCAGCGTAGCCGTGGCGAGCGCGGTGGCGATGAACGCGCCCGCCGCGCTACCGCCATAGAGCAGTCCGACGGTGCGATGTCCTTCGGCTTCGGCCAGCAGCAGGGTCTTGGCGAGATGCGACAGATACTCGCTGAGGCCGAGCAACTCGTCGCGCTTGCTCATGCGCTGGCTGGCGGAATCCACCAGGACCAGGATCGGCGCGCGATCGCCGGATTTGACGATCTCGATCACGCGCCCTGCGAGCACGATCGCCTCGTCGACGCCGAGCGGCTGACCCTGCGTGATGCCGAGCACGTGGACGCGACCTCCATCGGGCAGGATCGCCTGTCCCGCGATCATCGCGCCCGTGGTTGCGATCTTGCTGCCGTTCGGAAAGAGACTGGCCAGGATGTCATCGAGCGTCATCGGCGTTCTCCCTGTTGCTTGCCGCGCGAAGAAATGCGCCGGTCGGAAGTGCGGGGATCTGGGTCGGCTGGTCGATGCTAAGCGTCTGCCAGATCTCGACGGCGTCCTCGGCCTCGCCGAAACGCTGCAATCGCCGCTCGAGGCGCGTCTGCTCGGCTTCGAGCACCGCCACGTCGCATCGCCTGTTGGCTTTGAGCGCGTCGACCGCCGCCTGACGAAACGCCTGCGCCTCGTCGTCGACGAACGCATCAGCGCCGCCGATGAGGTAGCGATGCTTGCCACCCATCGTGCGCCACACCAGCGCGCGATCGCGCGAGTCGAATTCCTCGATACCCTTGTTGGTCTCGATCACTTCGGGGCCGCTGACGCTGATCCGCCCCTGTTCGGATACGATCAGGCGCGAGCAGGTGCCGGCGATCAGGCTACCGCCGCCGTAGCATCCGGCGCGTCCGCCGATCAGCCCGACGACGTTGACGCCGGCGCGCCGTGCCTCGATGATCTCGCGCATGATCTCGGCGATGGCGAGCTCGCCCGCATTGGCTTCCTGAAGCCGCACGCCGCCGGTGTCGAACAGGATCAGTACGTCGTGATGAAGCGCACGCGCGGCGCCCAAGAGGCCCGTGAGCTTGGCGCCATGGACCTCGCCGAAGGCACCGCCCATGAAGCGTCCCTCCTGCGCCGCGACGAGCACGGGCGCGCCGTCCAGGCGGCCGCGCCCGACGACGATGCCGTCGTCGAACTGTTCCGGCAGGTCGAAGATTGCCAGATGCGGGCTCATCTCGCGCAGCTCGGGGCCAATGAGTTCGGCAAAGCTGCCGGCGTCGACGAGCGTGTCGATGCGCTGGCGGGCGCTGGCCTCGTACCAGCTCAGCGAGGCATTGTCGGCTGTGGTCGCTGTCATCGTTCCGGCTCCTCGATCTTGCGGACGCCTTGCGCAAGGCGCAGCGCCACTGTGTCAGGCCTCGCGCCGCCGTCATTGATGGAGATGCGTAAGCCCCCGGCAGAGCGGCGCGCGACGAAGTCGCGGACCACGGCGTCCCAGACCATGCCGAAGCCATGAGCGGCCGTTGCGATGTCGATGGTGCAGACATCTGCCGGCGAGACGCGTTCCAGTAGGACTTCGAGATTGCCGGAGGCGACGACGCCGACGATCGCCTGGGTGCGGGTGCCGCCGGCGCATCTCGGGGCCGTCAGTCTGAAGCTGAGCTTTTCCATGCAAAACTCCTCACCAATTGCGGAAGCGGCTGGGCGGGCGGTAGAGACCGCCGGAGGCCAGCATGAGGTCCTTGATCGAGCGGGCCGCCAGCAGGCGCCGGTCGGCGTCGAGCGGATCGATGCCGAGATCCTCGGGGCGCCGGATCACGCCGCGCTGCCTGAGCTGTTCGACCAGCTTCGCATCACGCGCGCGTCCGATGTCGGTGTAGCCGGCAACGCCGCGGATCGCCTGCTCGCGCTCGTCCTTGCTACGGCACATCAAGAGGTTGGCGATGCCTTCCTCGGTGACGATGTGGGTGACGTCGTCCGAGTAGACCATGACCGGCGCGAGATCGAGCTTGAGCTCGCGTGCCAGATCGAGCGCATCGAGCCGCTCGACGAACAGCGGCGCATTGCGCTCGCCGAAGGTCTCGCCGATCTGCACCACCAGCTTGCGGCCGCGGCGCAGCGCCGCGTTGGAGTCGGGATCGGCTTCGGCGCCGGCCTTGAGCCAGGGTTCGCTCGGGTGGCGCCGGCCGCGCGGATCGGAGCCCATGTTGGGCGCGCCGCCGAAGCCGGCGATGCGGCTGGTCGTCACCGTCGAGCTGTGGCCCTCGAGGTCGATCTGGAGCGTCGATCCGATGAACATGTCGCAGGCATAGAGGCCCGCCGTCTGGCAGAAGGCGCGGTTCGATCGCAGCGAGCCGTCGGGCCCGGTGAAGAAGACGTCGGAACGCGCCGCGACGTAATCCTCCATGCCGACTTCCGAGCCGAAACAGTGGATCTGGTCGACCCAGCCGGATTCGATCGCCGGAATGATCGTGGGATGCGGATTGAGCGCGAAATGGGTGCAGATCTTGCCCTTGAGGCCGAGCCTCTCGCCATAAGTCGGCAGCAGCAGCTCGATCGCGGCGGTGTTGAAGCCGATGCCATGGTTGAGCCGGCGCACGCCGTAGGGTGCGTAGATGCCCTTGATCGCGAGCATTGCGGTCAGGATCTGGGTCTCGGTGATCGCAGCCGGGTCGCGGGTGAAGAGCGGCTCGACATAGAAGGGGCGGCCGGCCTCGACCACGAAATGCACGAGGTCGCCGGGAATATCGACGCGCGGCACCTTGTCGACGATTTCGGTGACCTGCGCCACGACGAGACCGTTCTTGTAGCTCGTCGCCTCGACCACCGTCGGCGTGTCTTCGGTGTTCGGCCCCGTATAGAGATTGCCGTCCTTGTCGGCGCTCACCGCCGCGATGAGTGCGACGTTCGGCGTGAGATCGATGAAATACCGGGCGAACAGCTCGAGGTATGTGTGCACGGCCCCGAGCTCGATCCTGCGGCCGAACAGCATGCGCGCGATGCGGGCCGATTGCGGGCCCGAATAGGAGAAGTCGAGGCGCCGCGCGATTCCCTTGTCGAAGATGTCGAGGTGGGCGGGCAGGACCACCCCCGACTGCACCATGTGCAGGTCATGGACATCCTGGGGGTCGAGGTTCGCGAGCGCCGAGGCGAGGATGTCGGCCTGCTTCTGATTATCGCCCTCCAGGCACACCCGGTCCCCTGACCGGATCACCGCCCTCAGGAATGCAGGCAGGTTGGCAATGGGCACCATCTTGCCCTTCGCGTGCTGGCCGCCGGCCGCCAGGCGCTCCGCCAGGGCGGCCTTTTGAATACCCCAATCGCTCATTTCGGCTCCTTGGCATGCGGGGTTGGCTTTCGATTGCCCCAATGTATGCGTATTGCCTACCTTTGTCAATTAATGTATACATTAACCCATAAGTGATGGATATTCGCATACACAGGAGGGAATTTGCGATGCGAATGCATGCAGATAGTCCACGTCCTGGGGATCGTGCCTTGCTCGCCGAGGGGAGGCGCCCGTGACCATTTCCGGCGTAGCGCTGCTCGCGATCTGCACCCTCTTAGGGGGCCTGCTGGGGGACCTGCTCGGCGTCGCCCTCGGCGTGAAGGCCAATGTCGGCGGCGTGGGCATCGCCATGATGTTCTTGATCGCGGCCCGGCTCTGGCTGGTGCGGCACGGCATACTCAGCCACGGGCTCAAGACCGGCGTCGAGTTCTGGGGCAGCTTCTACATTCCGATCGTGGTCGCCATGGCCGCGCAGCAGAATGTGGTCGCCGCGGCAAAAGGCGGTCCGATCGTCGTCATTGCGGGGATCGGCGCGGTCGCGGTGTGTTTCGCGATGGTGGCCCTGATCGGCCGGTTCAGCGGTCGTGTCGAGACCATGGACGAGATCGAGGCGCGAGAGGCCGAGGCGCTCGCTGCACCTGTGCCCCACTTCAAGTCCGGGAGGATCGGATGATCATGATGTCTCACATTCTCGCCGCCAATGCGCTGATCACTGCGTTCGCGGTCGTCGGAATCCTGATGTGGATCTCCGGAGCGATCTCGAAATATCTCACCTTCGGGCGCATTCACGCCTCGGCGATTGCGATCATGCTGGGCCTTGCGCTGGCCTTTTGGGGAGGCATCTCCACCGGCGGCGAGAAGGGCGTGGCCGACCTGCCGGCCCTGGCCGGGATCGGCCTGATGGGCGGAGCGATGCTGCGCGATTTCGCCATCGTCGCCACCGCCTTCGAGGTCGATGTCGTCCATGCGCGCAAGGCCGGGGTGATCGGTGCGGTCGCACTCGGACTGGGAACGGTGGTGCCGTTCATTCTCGGCGTGTTCGTCGCCGCGGCGTTTGGCTACACTGACGCGGAATCGTTGACGACGATCGGCGCCGGTGCGGTCACCTACATCGTGGGCCCGGTCACGGGTGCGGCGATCGGCGCATCCTCACCGGTTATTGCGCTCTCGATTGCGACCGGTGTATTCAAGGCAGTGATCGTCATGATCGGCACGCCCTTTGTGGCGAAGATGATCGGCCTGAACAATCCGCGTAGCGCGATGGTGTTTGGCGGCTTGATGGGAACGGTCAGCGGCGTGTCTGGAGGGTTGGCGGCGACGGACCGACGTCTGGTGCCCTACGGTGCGCTGACGGCGACATTCCACACCGGGCTCGGATGCCTGGTCGCGCCCTCGATCCTTTACTTCGCGGTGCGCGCGATCACGGGAGGCTGAATGGCAGAAGTATTGAAGGTCGCGGTCGACGCGGAGGACGATGGCGGGCTGCTCTCCGATCGCATCCGGAATGCGCTTACGGACGAGATTGCCTCAGGTGCGCTCGTCGCCGGTTCGGCCCTGGAAGAGCAGCAGCTTGCCGATCGTTTTGGAGCTTCCCGCACGCCGGTGCGGGAGGCGCTTCGCCAGCTCGTGGTCAGCGGCCTCGTCGAGGTGCGCGGCCGCCGCGGCCTCGTCGTTGCGCGCATGACGCCGGAGCGCATCATGGACATGTTCGAGACCAGCGCCGAGGTGGAAGCCATGTGCGTCAGGCTCGCGACCTACCGCATGACGCCGCTCGAGCGCAGCCATCTGATCGAGCTTCATGACGCCTCGCTCAAGATGGTCGAGGCCAACGATGTCGATGCCTATGACGCGTTCAACCGCGAATTCCACGAATGCATCTACCGCGCAACGCACAACTCATTTCTCGCCGAGCAGGCGCAGGACGTGCGTTCGCGGCTCAGCGCCTTCCGCCGCACCCAATTGCGGCAGGGCGATCGCATTCGCAAGTCCCGCGACGAGCATGACGCCATCATGCAGGCGATCGCGGAAGGTGACGGAGAGACCGCAGCCCGCCGAATGCGTGCGCATATGCTGAATGCCGCGTCCGCGCTCAGGCGCTACATCGATGATCGCCTCGGCTGAGTAGCCCGATCGCACGATCGGGCCGATAGCTTGACCGCATCCGGCGGCCGCAGGCATGGACTATTGGTAAGGTCGCATCCCCATTCTGCCTGATCGAGGCGCGCCGCGCTCGCATCGCGCCGAGCTGGCTTGAGCGCGGCGTCAAATATTTCTACATCCACTCAGATCCGTTCCTGCGTGCCGGTTTGGCAGGTATCAGGAAGCTGTTAGGCCAATAGTCCGAAGCAAAACATACGCAATGAACCGTACTCCTGCGGCTTGGGCCAGCGCCTGGCTTGATACGCGGGTCCTTGTCCCTAGGCATAGGGACAGACACAGCCCTGCGATCCGCTTAGGGTCGCTCGCCTGGTTGCTCGTAACCCCGGGACAGGGCTCGAACATCGGACGATCTCCTCCGGGTCCTTGATGCTGCCCCGCGGGTCCGATGCAACTGGCCGAAGCACCGGGGCGGACAGGGAGGAGCTACATGACTATCGGTTTTACGCGAGTTTGTCTTGTTGTGGCCTGCGTACTTTATGGATACGCGGCGCATGCGGAAATTAAAGTCGGAATTGTGATTTCGGCCACCGGCCCGGGATCTGCGTTGGGGCAACCCCAGCTCAAGACTGTCGCAGCTCTGCCAAAAGAGATCGGCGGAGAGAAGGTGACCTACATCATCCTGGACGACGAGTCTGATTCCACCAAAGGGATCCAGAACGCGCGCCGGCTCGTGATCCAGGACAAGGTCGACGTGCTGGTCGGGTCTTCTCTGACGCCGGTGACCATGCCGATGCTCGACGTCGCGCTGGAGTCGAAGACGCCGCTGCTATCGCTTGCGGCCGCCACCGCCATCGTTCAGCCGCTGGACGACAAACGGGCCTGGGCCTTCAAGGTCGTCCCCAACGATGACCTGATGGCGAGCGCCATTCTGAAATACATCGCGAAATCCGGCGCGAAGGCGCTTGGATTTATCGGTGTTTCGGATGGGTATGGCGAAGGTTACTATAAGGAGGTGAGCCGCCTTGCGCCGACCTTGGGTCTGACGGTGACCACACATGAAGTCTACGCGCGTGCGGATACCAGCGTCACCGGCCAGGCGTTGAAGGTGATGTCGACGAATCCTGACGCCGTCTTCATTGCTTCTGCTGGTACCCCGGCGGTCCTGCCGCAACAGGCGCTCCGTGAGCGCGGATACACCGGAAAGATCTTTCAGACGCATGGCGTGGCCAGCGAGGAGTTCATCAAGCTCGGAGGCGCGACCGTCGAAGGCGCTATTTTCGCCGGTGAGGCCTTTACCATTGCGGCCGATCTTCCGGCAGGAGATCCGTTCCGTCACGCCACGGAGCAGTTCGTGACCGCCTATGAGGCGGTGAACGGTCAGAAGCCCAATATGTTCGCGGCTCACCTCTGGGATGTCGTCGCGCTGATCGGGAAAGCTGCTCCGAACGCGCTGAAGACGACGAAGCCGGGCACGCCCGAGTTTCGTGCAGCTCTGCGGGACGAACTCGAGCGCGGGGAGAACGTCTATCTCAACAACGGGCTATCGAACATGAGCAAGACCGACCACAACGGCTATGATGAACGCTCAGCCTTTTTGATCAAGGTCGAGGGTGGGAAGTTCCGCTTGGCGAAATAGCAGCGCGCCATCCTCGGGAAGACACGATGTTGAAGCCGAGCTTCTCGTCGGTGATCTCGACTCCTCGGCCTGAAGGACAAGGCTTCATGCCGTCAGCGAGCCACGAGAGGAACATAGTGTTCGAGTTCGGGATCGGGGAAATGGATCGTCCGGCCAAGCTCCGCGGAGCGATAGAGCCCCATAAGCATTTCCATGACGCCGACCCCGTCATCGAAGGTTTCTGCCGGACTCATGCCTCGCCTGAATGCCTCCACCATATGGCGGTTCTCGTCGGTGTAGCCGTAGATGCCGGCTTCGTCCTCGACCACCGGCATCAGACCTTGCTCGGAATTCTGCTTCTCGACGAGATCCTCGCCCTCTGATCCGCTGATCGCGCGGGAGAGGAAGACCTTGAGGCCAGTCGAGAGCGAGGAGAACTCCATCGAATATTCGGGACCAAGCAATTCAAGCTGGATGCGCAAGCCGGCACCGACATATGCCCATGAGGTTGTCGCCTCGATCATCAATTGATGCCCGTCGGTATCTTCCATCGTAAGTATCCCGCGCGCAAAATCTTCGACCGGACGTTTGGTGAAATCGACACCCATTCGCCTCTTGAGGTCGGCAGCGTAGTGGGGGCGCGTCCATTTGAGATTGGCCGTCGTGGCGCTGGCGCTGACCAGCCGTAAGGAGTCGCGCTTTGCGCCGGGCGCGGTCAGCATGAAGCGTGCGACCTCGACTGAATGGCACATCATGTCGGAGAGCACGCCCCCTCCTTGCTTGTCGCCTTGCCAGAACCATGGCTCGTGCGGTCCTGAATGCTCCTCGGCGGCACGCGCGAGATAGGGGCGTCCACTTCCGGGTACGGCTCGGCGCCAGATGATGTCCTTGCCGCGCATCACCGCGGTCGAGAAAAGCTGGTTCTCCAGATAACCGTGAAGCAGGCCTGCATCTTCGACGAGCCTGCGCATTTCCCGTGCTTCGGCAAGCGTGCGGGCGAGCGGCTTTTCGCAAGCAATGGCGCGCAGGGGAGCCCCGRCCTTGGTCACGCGGTGGATCTCGCGCATGATGTCGAGACGGCTGTCGTTCGGCGTCAGCAGCCAAAGCGCATCGACCTCGCCGGACATTGCCATCGCCTCGATGCTGTCAAACACATGCGCCGGCCCAAGGCCAAGATTGCGCGCCTTGTCGGCAATGCGCGTCCGCCGTTCGGCGGAACGGCTGTAGACGCCGCCGACGCTGACGTTGCGCACGCCGAGCATGGACTGCAGATGGAACGCGGCAATGAAGCCGCTGCCGACAAGGCCGATGCGCAGCATTGGAAGTTCCGTGAGCTTCTGCATGTCAGAGACCTCCTTCAATGAAAATGTGGTGGTTCAGACCGACGTGGACGTTCTGCGTTGCCTGCCCGGGATCGCGGCCAGCAGTGCCTGCGTGTAGGGATGCTCCGGCCGTTCCAGCAGATCTACCGTCGGCCTGATCTCGACGATTTCTCCGAGGCGCATCACTGCGATCCTATCGCAGACCTGGGCCGCGACGTTGAGATCGTGGGTGATGAACAGCACTGCCAGCCGCAGCCGCGCCTTCAATGTCTCGAGCAAGGTGAGCACCTGCGCCTGGACAGAGACGTCGAGCGCTGACACCGGTTCGTCGGCCACCAGCACCTCCGGGTCGAGCGCCAGCGCGCGCGCAATTCCGATCCGCTGGCGTTGCCCTCCGGAGAATTCATGCGGAAAGCGTCGCGCGGCGCTCGGGTCGAGACCCACGAGCGCCAGCAGTTCCTCGGCACGCGCGAAGGCCTGCGCCGGCGGGACGCCGTGCGCGATCGGCCCGTCGGCGATAATTCGCCCGACGCGGCGGCGTGGATTGAGCGAGGCGAAGGGATCCTGGAACACCATTTGGACATGCTTGCGGGCGGCCCGCAGGCGGGCACCGCGAGCCTTGGAGAAATCGAGTTCGCCGATACGGACCACGCCCGCATCGGCGTCGGTGAGACGCATCACCAGCCGACCGATCGTGCTCTTGCCCGAGCCGGACTCTCCGACGAGGCCGAGCGTCTCGCCGCGCCGGATTTCGAAGGTCACATTCTTTACGGCTGCGACCTCGGTCTGCGAGCTGAACCAGTCGCTGCCACGATAGATCTTCGCAAGTCCGGTCGCGGCGCAGGCGATCGGTTCGTCCTGGACCCGGGCCCGGACCGGCGGGGTCCCGCCGGGCACCGCGGCGAGCAGCCGGCGCGTATAGGGATGCTGCGGGCGTTCGAGCACGTCCTCCACGGATCCCTGTTCGACGACGCGACCCTTCTCCATGACCGCGACGCGGTCCGCGATGTCGGCGACGACGCCGAAATCATGGGTGATGAACAGCACCGCCATGCCGCGCCGCTGCTGAATGTCCCGGATCAATCGAAGGATCTGTGCCTGTGTCGTGACGTCGAGTGCCGTGGTTGGTTCGTCCGCGACCAGGATCGATGGTTCGAGCGCAAGGGCCATTGCGATCATGGCACGCTGACGCTGGCCACCCGACAACTGATGCGGGTAGCTATGGATGATCCGCTCGAGGTCGCGCATGCCTACCTCTTCGAGGAGGGCGCGCAAGTGGGTTTGCCGCTCAGTTGGCGTGAATTGTCCGTGCGCCTCGAACGCTTCCATGATCTGGTCGCCGATCCTGATCACAGGATTGAGCGCTGTCATCGGTTCCTGGAAGATCATCGCAATGCGTCGCCCGCGCAACGTCCGCCATTCTGCTGCGGGGAGGTTCAGCAAATCGCGTCCCTCAAAGTGTATGGCCCCTGCAACCGGGCGAATAGCCCTGGGCAGCAGGCCCATTACGGCAGAGGCGCAGACCGATTTACCGGAGCCGGATTCACCGACGACGCAGAGGATTTGCCGCGGATACAGGGCAAGCGAAACGTCCTCGACGGCAGAGGCGCGATCCCCGCCGGCGGGCAGCGCCAGCGTCAGCCGCTCGATCGACAGGATCGCCTCCGTTGTCTCGCTCATGCTGCCCGATCCGACATCACGTCTTTCTCATCCTGGTCACGCCGCCAGTGCAATGCCGTCCTTGCGATGGTCCGACGCGCCGAGAATGACGCCCCTGGAAAGATCGACGTGCACGGCCTGACAGCCTCCGAGCGGTTCGTCCGCCCTGATCACGCGGTGACCGCGCGCAATCAATTCGTCGGCGACGGAGCCGGGAATCGTGGGTTCGAGGCTCAGCGTACCATCAAACGCAAAGCTGCGCGGCGCATCCGAGGACTGCTGAATGTCGAGCCCACGGTCGAGCACGCCGCTCAGGATCTGCACATGTCCCGCCGCCTGGTATTGTCCACCCATCACGCCAAAGGCCATGATCGGCTTGCCATGCTTCGCCAGCAGACCCGGAATGATGGTGTGAAAGGGACGTTTTCGCGGCGCAATCGCATTGGGATGTCCTTCGAGAAGGGAGAATCCCGAACCCCTGTTCTGTAATAGCACGCCAGCGCGCGGAGCGTAGATGCCGCTGCCGAACGCGAAGAAAAGCGAATTGATGAAAGATACCATGTTGCCGTCGCGGTCGGCGACCGCAACGTAAGCCGTGTCACGATGAACAGGCATGTCAAAATCTGCTGATGCGCCGGCACGCTTCCGGTCGATGGAGGAGCGCAATGCCGCGACTGACGACTCCGAGAGCAGCGAGTCGACATCGAGCGGACGGAATTCCGGATCGGCTACCAGCGCGTCGCGCTGCCGGTAGGCCGCCTTGGTTGCCTCGGCAAGGAGGTGAATGCGATCCGCCTCGCCGAGCGCCGGATTGGCCATGTCGAAGCCGGCAAGGATGCGGGCGATCAGCAGCGCCGCGACGCCCTGTCCGTTAGGCGGACATTGCAGGATTTGATGATCGCGGTAGTCGGCGCTGATCGGCTCGACGTACTCCGATCGGGCACTTGCGAGATCTTCAAGCTGCATCATTCCGCCCAGCGCCTTCAATGTCGCGACGATTTCTTCGGCGACGGCACCTTCGTAAAACGCGGCGCGCCCCTCGCGTGCGATCCGGCGCAGCGTCGCGCCGAGTGCGGGATGATTGAGCTTGCTACCGACGGCGGGCGCAGCGCCACCGGGCAGATAGACCGGTACGCCAGTCCGATGTCGTTCGATGCGATCGGCGTAGCGTGCCCAATCCAGCGCGGCGCGGGGCGTCACCACAAAGCCGGTCTCGGCCGCGCGGATCGCCGGCGCCAGAACCTCGTCCAGGCCTTTTGAACCATAGTCGCCAGAGAGGCGGCACCAGGCATCGACCGCACCCGGAACTGTGACTGCATGGGGTGAATCGTCCGGGATCGACGCCAGCCCGCGTTGCCGAAACCAGCCGAGTTCGGCCTTCGCCGGCGCTCGGCCCGAGCCGTTGACAGCGACGGGCTTGCCGGAGGCGGGAGCATAGATCGCAAAACAGTCGCCGCCGATGCCGGTCATATGCGGATCAATGACACCCTGGAGGGCGATCGCGGCAATGGCGGCATCGACCGCATTGCCGCCACTGCGCAGGATCTCGACCGCAGCGAGCGTGACGGCCGGATGAGAGGTCGCGGCCATGCCCCGGTCGCCCACCGCCAGCGAGCGCCCCGGCACCATGAAATCGCGCTGTCCCCAGCTCATGCCCTTCTCCGATTGTTGTTGTGGGGCCGCGTGGCGAGGGCTGCGGCAGCCGGTTCATCGCAAAGGATATCGACGTTGCCGTGCAGGCGGAGTGCCGAGGCAGGACAAGCTGCTGTGATCGGACCCTCGATCGCGGCTGCGAGTGCGGCTGCTTTCTCCGGCCCCTTGGCGATCAGGAGGATGCTCCGAGCCTCCAGGATTGTTGCTATGCCCATTGTGATCGCACGTTCGGGAACCGACGCCGGATCGGGAAAATTGATGGCATTCGCGATGCGGGTTGCTTCATCGAGTCTGACCTCGCGGGTACGTGAAGCGAAATCCGAACCTGGCTCATTGAAGCCGATATGGCCGTTGGCGCCGATGCCGAGGAGCAGGAGGTCGATGCCCCCGGCAGCCGCAATCTGCGCCTCATAGCGCGCGGCCTCGGCGGCGACGTCGTCGGCCGTGCCATCGGGGATCTTTGCCCGACCGGCTTCCATATCCACATGCCCGAACAAATGCTGCTGCATGTAGGCATGGAAGCTTCCGGCCGATTGGGGGGCGACGCCCACATATTCATCGAGGTTGAAACTCGACACCGTTCGGAATGAGATGAGGCCGGCGCGGGTCGCGGCGACAAGGCGGGCATAGAGCGGCGCCATTGTCGCTCCGGTCGCAAGACCGAGGGTAACCGGCCGTCGATCGTGCAGCCGCGCGATGACAAGCGCGGCTGCTCGTTCCGCGACGGCGGCGGCATTGCCGACAATCTCGATTCTCGGCGCCTGCTCTCTCATGCCGCGACATCTGCTGCCGTGAAAGGAAGAGCCAGTGGGCCCGCATCCTTGCCGATGCCAAACAGCGAGCGATGCACGAGGTCGATCGCGCTGCCGATCGCGCCGATCAGCGTGGCGCGATTGCCGAGCGCGCTGAGCTCGATACGAACAGGCTCGCGCATGCAGCGTGCCAGATGTTCATCGATCCGGACCTTCAACTCGGGCCGCGCGCCGATGCTGCCGCCCATGATGATGATTTCCGAATCGAGGATGCTGTGCACCGCCAGGATCGCGGTCGTGAGGATCCGGCCGATCTCGTCGATCGTCACTCGCGCCGCCTCCTCGACCGCGAGCCGATCGAAGACATCGCGCACGGTACTGCCGGGCGCGCCGCCGAGCGCGATATAGCGTTCGACAATGCCGGCGCTGCCGATCGCGGTTTCCAGGGTGCCGAACCGAAGACCGCGCGCATCGTAGGGATCGCCCCCAAGCGGCAGGTAGGCTATCTCGCCGGCCGCCCCGCGTGCGCCGCGCACGAGATAGCCGTTCGAAAAGATGCCCATGCCAATGCCGGTGCCGACTGCGATGAAGGCGAAACTGCGCGCCTTGCGGCTATTGCCGCGCCAATGCTCCCCGATTGCGGCGAGATTGACGTCATTTTCGATGGCGACGTCGATTCCGAGCCGTTCGCGCAGCGCGGCCCTCACGTCCAGGCTATCCAGTCCGGGGATATTGGGCGCGATGGCGATGCTGCCCGACGCTGGGTCGACCATCCCCGGACTTCCCATCACGCCGCCGCGCAAGCGTTGCGCCGATACGGACGCACGCTGAAGCAGGGCATCCTTCATGCGATCGATCTGTGCGACCACGGCAGCGCCGCCGTCGCCGGATGTCGGTTCGATGCTCTCGGCGACGATCTCACCGTGCAGATCGGCAAGTGCGACGTGCAGTTTCGTGCCTCCAAGGTCGATACCCAACACGAAGGCGGCGTCCGGCCGGAGCGCATAGGTGACGGCGCTTCTCCCCACACTGCCCTGAATCTGACCGTCCTCATGGACCCAGCCGTCGCGCTCGAGATCACGCATCACTTCGGAGATGGTCTGCTTGGACAGGCCCGTGCTGCGGGCGATTTCGGCGCGCGATACCGAGCGATCGCGCAGCAGGCGCTCAACCACAAGGCGCACGGATTGCTGTCGCGCAACGGGCGATGAGGGGGCGTCTGGCATGGGCCTCAATCCAATTAGTCAATATGCCGAACTAATACGTCGCCTGATCTGCCGTCAAGGGGCGTGGTGCAAGGATTTTTCGCCTTCAAAAGCGATGTATTGTAATTTAGTTCTATATCCTAGGGTGATTTGTTCGAGATGTTTACAAATAGGTTCAGTCGTGCTTGTCTTGACCTTCAACAGCAGAGCCTTGGAAGCCTTGGGATAGGCGTGCGACGAAAGGAATTCCGTATGAAGCGGACGGGCACGGCGTTGGCGGCAATTCTGATGATCGCATCGGGCCTGGTCTCGGCGAGTGCCGCGACATTGCGGGTCGGCATTCAGGACGATCCCGATGCGCTCGACCCGGCACTCAGCGGCACATACTCCGGCCGCTTCGTGTTTGCGGCGCTGTGCGACAAGCTTGTCGATATCTCCCCCGACCTCAAGATCGTGCCGCAGCTGGCGGAGGCATGGGAGTGGTCCGCGGACGGCAAGTCGATCACCTTTACGCTGCGCCAGAACGTCACGTTCCACGATGGCACCGCGTTCGATGCAGCGGCAGTCAAGTTCAATATCGAGCGCATGAAGTCCATGCCGGATTCCAAGCGCAAGGCCGAGCTGGCGCCGGTCGCGAGCGTCGAAGCGCTTGCCGCGGACAAGGTGAAGTTCAACCTGTCGGAGCCGTTCGTGCCGCTGCTTGCCAATCTCAGCGATCGTGCCGGCATGATGGTCTCGCCCAAGGCCGCCACGGAGAAAGCCGGGGAATTTGCAGCCGCGCCGGTCTGTGCCGGTCCGTATCAATTTGCCGAGCGCAAGTCGCGCGACCTCATTCGCGTCAAGAAATATCCCGGCTACTGGAACGCTGCACGAGTCGGCTATGACGAGGTCGTCTACTACTACGTTCCCGACTCGACCGTGCGGTTGTCGCGTGTCCGGGCGGGCGATCTCGATCTCGCGGAGCGTATCGCGCCGACCGATCTCAAGACCGTACGCGACGATCCCAACCTCGCCCTGCATTCCGGCCAGGGACTTGCCGTCTCGCATCTGATGTTCAATGTCGGCGCGGGCGCGAAGGCCGATACGCCACTCGGCAAGAACGCGACGCTGCGTCAGGCCTTTGAGCTGGCGATCGATCGCAATGTCATCAACCGCGTCGCCTTCAACGGCGAGTTCCTGGCGGATAACCAGATGATCCCGCCGTCATCTCCGTTCTACGATAGCGCGCGCAAGGCGCCGGCTCGCGATGTTGCCAAGGCAAAGGCAATGATTGCCGCCGCCGGAATGACTCGCGTGCCGGTCGAGATCCAGTACGAGAATACGGCCGGCGATTCCCGGGTCGCAC
Organism: Bradyrhizobium sp. P3_C3; assembly: GCF_056402655.1. Taxonomy (NCBI): domain Bacteria; kingdom Pseudomonadati; phylum Pseudomonadota; class Alphaproteobacteria; order Hyphomicrobiales; family Nitrobacteraceae; genus Bradyrhizobium; species Bradyrhizobium sp. P3_C3. Next base: position 71,737 of record NZ_JBFUGY010000019.1, read on the forward strand.
AGATCATACAGTCGATGGCGGGCGAGGCCGGTTTCGACGTCAAGCTGCTGCCCATGGAAACGACCACGGCCATCGAGCGCTACATGAACGGCAATTTCGAAGCCTATATCGGCAACTGGAGCGGCCGCGCTGACCCGGACCCGACGCTGGTCGCCTTTTTCAGTTGCGCGGGCTCCCAGAACGTCAACAAGTACTGCAACAAGGATCTCGATGCGATCCTGAACCAGGCCCGGGGCGAGGCTGACGAAGCCAAGCGCAAGGCACTCTACGCCAAAGCGACGGACATTTACCTGACGGCGCTCTCGTCGATTCCCCTCCATCACCCGAACTGGTTCTTTGCGGCCCGCAAATCGGTCGGCGGCATCGTCATGGTGCCGGACGGTTTGTTGCGTCTGGTCGGTGTCAGGCCTGTGAATTGATGCGCAACGCCTCGCGCCCGCCGATGCGCTCGCCCTGGTGAGGACCAGTCTGCCCCGATGAAGAGCTTGCTTCTGCGCCGGCTTGCCGTCCTGCTGCCGACCCTGTTGCTGGTGTCGATGATGGTGTTCGGTTTGCAGAAACTGCTGCCCGGCGATCCTGCGCTGGCGCTCGCCGGAGAAGAGCGTAATCCCGAAGTCGTTGAATATCTTCGGCAGAAGTATCGCTTCAATGATCCGATCCCGGTGCAATACGCCGTCTGGCTGAAAGCCCTGGTGCACGGTGACTTCGGCACGTCGGTACGCACCCGATTGCCGATCGGCACCATGCTGGCGGAAAAATTGCCGGTGACCGCTGAGCTCGCGATGCTGTCGATGCTGGTCGCGCTGCTCGTCGGGTTGCCGATCGGGATCTTCGCGGCGCTGGGGCGCGGGACGCCCTTCGACTACGGCGCCAGTCTGTTCGGGCTTGCCGGACTGTCGATCCCGCATTTCTGGCTGGGGATCATGCTGATCCTTCTGTTCTCGGTGAATCTCGGCTGGCTTCCGGCCGGAGGTTTCGTTCCGCCGTCCGAGAGCGTGGGAGGCAACCTGCTTTCGATGCTGATGCCCGCTTTGGTGCTCGGCACGGGCACCGCTGCGATCATGATGCGCCATGTCCGCGGCGCGATGATCGAGGCGATGAAGCAGGACTACGTGCGCACCGCCCGCGCGAAGGGCGTCCGCGAAAGCACCATCGTGCTGCGTCATGCGCTGCCGAACGCGCTGATTCCCGTGGTCACGCTGGGCACACTGCAATTTGGCGAACTGCTGGCCGGCGCGGTGTTGACGGAGCAGGTCTTTTCCATCCCGGGGTTCGGCAAGATGGTCGTCGACGGCGTGTTCAGCCGCGATTATGCCGTGGTTCAGGCGGTCGTGCTCTGCACAGCAGCCGTATTCCTTCTGATGAGCCTGATTGCCGACGTGGCCTATGTGCTGCTCAATCCGAGGCTCAGGTCATGAGCTCGATTGAGACGGTGCCGGTCGCAAGTCAGGCACGCGCCGCCGCTCCTTCGGAAATTCGTCGCCTGTTGCGCGAACCATCCGCCGTCATCGGGGCCACGATCATCCTGTTCTTCGTCGTGCTGGCGGTGTTTGCCTCGTGGATTGCGCCGTACGATCCAAACTCGCCGGACTGGATGGCGATTCGCGCGGCACCCGGTGCGGCACATTGGTTCGGCACCGACGATCTCGGTCGGGACGTGCTGTCGCGCGTGATCTTCGGCACGCAAGCCTCGCTTTCCGCCGGCATCGTCTCCGTGACGGTCGCGGTGCTGATCGGCCTTCCGTTTGGTCTCATGGCCGGCTATTTCGGCGGCCTCACCGACATGGTGATCTCGCGCTTCGCCGATGCGCTGCTCGCTTGCCCCTTTCTGGTGCTGGCGATTGCGCTCGCCGCGTTCCTGGGCCCCAGCCTGCAAAATGCGATGATTGCCATCGGCATTTCCGCCGTGCCGGTGTTCGTTCGTGTCGCGCGTGCCGAGACGCTGGTTGTCTGCACCGAGGATTACATCGCCGCGGCCCGGTCCCAGGGCCTCGGCCATCTCGCCATCCTGACCGGACAGGTGCTGCCGAACGTGCTTGCCCCCACGATTGTGCAGGCGACGCTGACCATGGCGATTGCAGTTCTCGCCGAGGCGAGCCTGGCCTTTCTGGGGCTTGGCCAGCTTCCCCCGGCCCCGTCATGGGGCGCCATGCTTGACGTTGCCAGGCAATTTCTCGGCGAGGCGCCATGGATGGCCTTCTGGCCGGGGCTCGCGATCATTGCGCTCGTCATCGGCTTCAACCTGATGGGTGACGGCCTGAATGATGCCCTCAATCCCAGGCACTAGGTGGAAGGCGAGCCTGTTCCGCTGAGGGACTCCGCGGCGTGGCCTAGGGCTGTTTGATTTCAGGCGGCAGACCAAAGCCTGTCTTGTCCGAGCGCTGCAGCGCGCAGATCCGATGACACAGGTCGATGACGTGCTCGTCGTAGACTAGCGTGTATTGGCGCGAGCATTGGGCGCGCCATTGATCTGTATCAAGCCCGCCGCGGGATAGGGGCCGCTAGGCTTCCAGCAGGAGCGCTGCCCGGACACAGGCCTTGAACACTCTTCGCCAGCATCGGTCTATCGACGGAGTCATCCAGCTCGTGATCCGGCTCGGATTGCTGGCGCTGCTGATCCTGTGGACTTTCCTCATCATCCGCCCCTTCGTGCCAATCCTGGCCTGGAGTGCGGTGCTCGCGGTGGCGTTCTATCCAGTCTTCGGCTGGCTTGCCAAGCGCCTCGGGGGCCGCCCGCGCACCGCCGCGTCCATTCTCACGCTGGTTACGCTGGGCATCGTCATTGGTCCTGCGGCCTGGCTCGGCATGAGCGCAGTCGACGGGATCAAGGATCTCGCGGGCCAGATCAGCAGCGGCGATCTCACGCTTACGGAGGCGCCCGAACAGATCAAGAGCTGGCCGCTGATCGGCACCCAGCTCTACGATCTCTGGACCCAGGCCAACAGCAATATTCGCGCGGCGCTGAGCGAGGTGATGCCGTATCTGAAACCGCTTGCCGGGATCATGCTGTCGCTCGCCGGTGATGCCGGTGTCGGCACGCTCCAGTTCCTGCTGTCGGTATTCGTCGCCGGCTTCCTCTTTCCCTACGGTCCGCAGCTCGTCGACGCGGTGCGCGGCTTCCTGTTCCGGGTCGTACCGGAGCAGAGCGAGCATTTTCTGGAGCTCGCCGGCGCGACCATCCGCGCGGTGTCGCAGGGCATCATCGGTGTCGCAATCGTGCAGTCGCTGTTGGCCGGCATCGGCTTCAAGCTCGCAGGCGCCCCGAGTGCCGGCCTGCTGGCATTCCTCGTCCTGTTGCTGTCGATCGTGCAGATCGGCCCCTTCCTCGTTCTCTTCCCCGTGGTCGTCTGGATCTGGATGGACAAGGACGTGACCACCGCGGTGCTCCTGACCGTCTTCCTCGGCGCCGTCGGCATCCTCGACAACATCCTGAAACCCATCGTCATGGGGCGCGGCCTGACCACGCCGACGATCGTGATCCTGATCGGGGTGATCGGCGGAACGCTCGCGCACGGAATCATCGGCCTCTTCATCGGGCCGATCATCCTGTCGGTCGCCTGGGAACTCGCGGCGGCCTGGATCCGGAACGACCGCGCCGCTGCGCCGAAAAGGCCGGAAGAGACCTGAATCTCCACACGCATCACCTTTGACCTAAGTCAATCCTCTCGACTCCCGATGCGCCCTGATTGGGCGTAGGCAGATCTGACCTCAGGCATGTCGATGGCCCATCAAACGTCGCAGCGGGATTGCGCATTCGGGCAAACGTCCCCGGCGATGACGGCTGTCGACTGACCGCCATGGATGCGATCCTTGCCATCGATGCGAATGCAGGAAGCGTGAACTTCCAGCTCTTCTCCGTACGAGGCGAGGGGAGGCTGGAACGGCAAATCAAGGGACGGCTTGACGGGCTCGGCCGCCATCCGCGCCTCAGGGCGAGCAGAGCGAACGGCGATCCGTTGGCGCACCGCACCTATCAGAACGACGACGTCGATGACATCCCGGCGGCATGCGCGGTTGTCGATAGCTGGCTGCGGGACGAATTGGGAATCCAGCCGCTGGCCGTGGGACATCGCGTCGCTCAGGGAGGACCGGATGACGCCCGACCGGCCCTGATCGATGATGTCGTGATGGCGCGTCTGGAGCGGCTGATTGCACTCGCGCCGCTGCTTCAACCGTATAATCTTGCGCCAATCCGTATCATGCAGGCCAATCATCCGGCGCTACCGCAAGTCGCCTGCTTCGATACTGCATTCCATCTTGGCAAGGTCGTGGAGAACGGCAGCTATCCTATTGCGCATCAACTCTGCGCAGGTGACGTAAGGCGTTACGGGGCTCACGGTCTTTGCTACGAGTCGATCGCACGAGCTCTGACGCTTGAGGCCCCCGAGATTGCCGCGCGCCGCGTGATCGTTGCGTGCCTCGATGACACCAGCTCGATGTGCGCGCTGAAGGAAGGCCGCAGCGTCGAAAGCACGAATGGATTCTATGCCTTTGGCGCATCGCCGTCGGACCATTCCGCAGGTGAAATCGATCCCGGCGACGCATTTCTGTTCACCAATCCGGGTGACGACGGTGCGGCGGCTCGTTTTCTGCGAGCAGAACAGGCCGTCGAGCACCTCGCCTACTGCGCCGGCCTCAACGCCGGCCTGCTCGCGGCCGCGCTGGAGGGGCTTGACGCCTTTGTTTTCACCGGCGCGATCGGCCAAGGCTCGACCGCGATCCGCGCGCGCATCGCCGAAAGGCTGAGCTGGCTCGGTGCTATACTGGATGTTAAGGCCAACGCCCATAACGCACGGCTGATCTCGCGCCGCGATAGTCGTATCCCTCTCTACGTGCTCCCGTCCGACGATGAATTGACCATCGCGCGGCACACGTTGGCGCTCTTGTTGAACGGGCCGTCGCCACGTTGAGGCAGCTTCCCGGAAAGCTGAAAAGGATTGGCGGCGCTCGATGCTTCTTCAATTCCTCGTCGGTACGCTGGTCAGCGTGATCAATATCGGAATCCATGCGCTGGTGACCATCGTCGCCGTCGGGATCGCCCGCGGCGCGGGCTTGCGGCAAACCAGGAGACCAAGAGCGCATCTGATGGGTGTCATGGTCGCGACAGCCGTGGTGTTGCAGGTCGCGCATACGCTGGAGGTTCTGGTGTGGGCTCTGATGTATGAAGTCGTTCAGGCCGCCGCACCGGGCAGTGATGCGCTCTATTTCGCCTTCGTCAACTACACCACGCTCGGCTACGGCGATATCACGCCGGTGCGCGAATGGCGCCTCATCGGCCCGTTGACGGCTATGAATGGTGTCCTGCTGTTCGGCTGGTCGGCCGCCATCCTGTTCGAGGTCTTGCGCAAGACTCTCGAGCACCTCGGCGTAACCCAGGCGCCTGGCCTTAAATGATCCTGATACCGATGGAGGCCTCGGCCAGAGCCGAGCTCACCCCAGGAAAAGGATCATGGCCGTGAACGCCACCGGCAGCGTCCCGAACAAAACGACTGCGATCCGAAATGCGGTCTCGTTCCACATCGGAAGAGGCTAGCATCGGACGGTACCGGTGTGATGTGCAGTTTGTGCCATTCGCCGGTGTCGGCCCGCTCAAGGCTGCAGGTCGAGGCTTGCAAGCTGGTGCCGATCCAGCAGCACGATCTGACGCTGGGTGTTGCCGACGAAGCCGAGGGCGCCGAGCTCATGGAGCCGTGACAGCGCGCGGGATACCGTCTCCAGCGTCAGGCCGAGGTAATCGGCGATATCGCGCCGCGACATCGGCAGCGCCATGACGCCGGACGCCGTCAACCGCCCGTCCATCTCGAGCAGGAACGCTGCGACCCGCTCCAGCGAGGTCTTGCGTCCCAGCAACAGCATGTGGTCCTCCGCATGCTGGAGGTTGTTCGTGGTCATGCTGAGCAGGTTTCTGGCGACCATCGCATCGCTTTCGGCCACCATTTCGAGGCTTTGCCGTCTGACCAGGCGCACCGTGGTGTCGACGATCGCTTCCGTGGTGAAGCGGTGCTCGTTGCCGTTCTCCAGGCCAAAAATGTCGCCGGCGAGGTGAAAGGCGCCAATCTGCCTGCGGCCGTCCGACAGCAGCTTGTAGCTTCGCACCGCACCGGACGTCACCTGATAGACATATTCGGCGGGCTCTCTCTCCCCGTAGATTTCGCTGCCCTTTTTATAGGTAAATTGGCTTAAACTGACGAGCGCATTTGAATCGCTGGTCATGCCGAGGTCACGAAGGGAGTTGGGACGCGGCGTCGAATCCGCTGCAATGCGAACGAACATAGGCCAACTCCTCAGCTCATCGCCGAATTGGTCTGTCGGACGAAAACTCTCGCCGCTGGGAATGCGCCGCGCCGTCCCACTCCCGTCGAAGTTGATTTACGACTAAGGCGGCATTCTCATCCATTGTCCCAAGGTTCATTGTACCAAGGGACAGCGTGGACGCCTGTTGGGAGGTTGTTGCGCGGATTGAGAAGCTGTCGGAATTCAGCAAGAGGTGATGCGTGCCCGGCCTTGTTCACGTGGTGGACGACGACGATTCCTTCCGGACGGCGATCGCGCGCCGGTTGAAGCTCGCGGGCTACGACGTTGCGACCTACGCATCGGCGCAGGATTTGCTGGATGCGTCGCCTGATGACGCACAACCGGGATGCATCCTGCTCGACGTGTGGATACCGGGGCTGAGCGGCCCCGACTTGCAGACCCGCTTGGTCGCGTCGGGCTCGACGCTGCCAATCATATTCCTGACCGGACACGCCGACACGCCAACCACGGTGCAGGCCATCAAGGCCGGCGCGGAGGATTTCCTGACCAAGCCGGTATCCTCCGAGCAGTTGATCGCTGCGATTGAGCGCGCGATGGTGCGCCAGCACACCGCGCAGGCGCATCGCGGAAGGCTCGAGACCTTCCGCATTCACCTCGCCGCATTGACGCATCGCGAGCGTCAGGTGTTCGATCTCATCGTCCGCGGCAGGATCAACAAGCAGATCGCGCATGAGCTTGGAACCACCGAGCGCACCGTGAAGGCGCACCGCCACCAGGTGATGGAGAAGATGCAGGTTCGTTCGCTGGCGGAGCTCGTTTCGATCGCGGAACGGCTTGGAATGCTCGATACGAGCGACGATTAGCTGATTTGTCGTCACGGCACAGTTCCCGCGGTGTGACTTCCCCAAGAGACAATATGAAATTCGTTGGTGCGGTGCTGCCATGCACGGCGGCGAATGCGGCGCTTTGCCTGACACGCAAGTAGACCAGGCGAATATGGCGCCGGCGCCGCCGTGATCAGTCATTCGTCTCGAAGGGGCACTTCCTTGCCAGAGCGTGACTCTGTTTTTGTCGTCGATGACGATCCGTCCATCCGGACCAGCGTGAACAGACTGCTCCGCGAGCATGGCTTTGCCGCGACGCTCTTCGACTCTGCTGGAGCCTTGCTCCATCACGGCAGCTTCGACAAGGCGATCTGCATCGTTCTCGATATCGACCTGAACGGAAGGTCCGGCATCGACCTGCGCCGGCAACTGGCCGAGGAGGGTGTCACCGCACCGGTGATCTACATCACCGGAAATGACAGCTCGGCGAACCGCGCGGCGGCGGTCGCGTCCGGATGCATTGCCTATCTGGTCAAGCCATTTACGGCGCAGTCCCTGATCGAGTCGGTGGCGCGTGCGTCGGCTGCGTAACGCAGCATGGCCGCTCATTCGTCGACATATTGCTCCAGCGTCCTGGCCGGTGCGCCCTTGTGGACGGACGCGAACTGCGCCAGCGGCACCGAGGTCGTCAATGCCAGAAGGTTTGAATCGACGACCTCGAGGGCAAGTGTCTTCCCTGACTCCATCTCCTTGATGATCGCGGGAGGCGCGACGTCGGCCGCAATGCAGGCGTTGGTCAGGCACCAGCTGTAAGGGATGCGGAGGGGGCTGCCCTGGTCGACGGTCAGCTTCGCCGGCTGTTGCAGGTACATGCCGACGGGCACGAAGAGTTGCAGCCGTGCCGAGGGAGTGCCTTCGCGCTCGATCAGGTCCACGCGCACGGCCGTCTGGCCGGTTGGAAACTTGCCGGTGATTGAGGTCCGGCACAACGTCGGCGCACCGCCTGCCTTGAAGCAGAGCTTCTGCCAGTCTCCGTAGACGATGTCCTTTGCCTCGCGTTGGCCGCGCGTCGCGACCTCGGCGGGTTTATCGGCCTGCGCGGATTTAGGCGCGGCGATGCCGGCACATGTCGCGCTTCCGGCGACCGCGACGACCAGCAGGCCGGAGAGACAATTGCGGGGACTTGGCATGATGTGCCTCCGAACCTGAATTTTATTTCTGCGGGTCGAGGAAGTTCGCCACTAGCGGCGACCACAGCGGGATCGCGTCCGGCGAGCCGATGAAGAAATGGCCCTCGCCGCCGAAGGGCGGCATCAGATGATACTCGGCCCTGCCGCCGGCCGCGGTGAAGGCCTCATGCATGCGCTTCGACAGGTCGGGGCCGAAAAACGTGTCGTTCTCGATGTAGATCCACAGCATCGGCACCCGCGACGTGCTGCCGAAATCCGCGGTCGCCTCGACCAGCTTGTCGGGTGCACAATTGTTGTTCGGCTTGCCGCCGACCCGCCCGCCGCGGCCGGCGGCGAAGGTGATGATGGCCTTCACCTGTGGTGGGTTCACACTGGACAAGGCGATGGAAGCCCAGCCTCCGGCGGACTGGCCGACCACGATCACGTCCTTTGGAATGATGCGTCTCTCGGCGGCCATGTAGTCGATGATCCAGAGATCGACCTTGGCGACTGCGAGGCCCGCATCATGGAAGTTGGGGTTCGTGCACTTTCCGACCTTGGAAAAGAATGGCCCATAGAGCGCGCGCTCGGGAATGTCGATGGCGGCTGCGCCATATCCGGTGCCGACCGGCGCCACGACGAAATAGCCGCGTTTGGCGAACCACTTCGCTGCATCGCGGAATTCCACCAGCGGAAAGAAGCCGCGATCGACCGGCTTGAGCGACACGCCGTGGTTCATGATCGCGAGCGGGAAGGGGCCGTCGCCGACGGGCCGCACCACATAGGCGAACATCGGAAGCGGCAGCGGCAGCGCCCAGATCTCCTCCTGGATGCGGACATTGTCCTCGGCGCGCACCGGCAGGACGAAGGCGGCGAGGGTAAGTAGAGCCATCACGAACGGTCGGATGATTGCGGCCAATTGCCTGCGCATCGTCGCCTCCGTCAGCCGGTGTAGGTGAGGGCCACGATAATCGGGCCGAGTACGGTCAGGACGACATTGCCGACGGCGTAGGGCACGGCGACGCCGAGCACCGGCGTCTGGCTCTCGGCGACGTCGCAGGCTCCGGTCACCGCAGCATCGACGGTCATGGCGCCCGCCAGCGCACCGCAGGTGATGACCGGATTCATGTGCACCACATAGCGCGCAAACAGCGTCGCGACGATCAGCGGCACCAGCGTGACGACCAGGCCCATTCCGACCAGCAACACCCCGTGGGCCTGGATCGCAGTCCAGGCCGCGGCTCCGTTGCCGAGACCGATGGCGGCGATGAAGCCGCCGAGCCCGAGATCGCTCAGCGTCTGCTGCGCGGCGGGCGGCAAAGCGCCGATAGTCGGCCGGCGCGACCGTAGCCAGCCGCAGACGAGGCCCGTGATCAGCGCGCCGCCGCCGCCGCCCAGGGTCAGCGGAATACCGCCGACCTTGAAGCTGATGAGGCCTGCGAGCAGGCCCGCCGCGATACCGGTTGCGAGAAAAGCGATGTCGGCGCGGTCGCCGGAGCGCAAGATCTGTCCGACTTTCGTGGCGGCGCGCTCGATGTTGCGGGTGCTGCCGACGAGCGTCATGACGTCGCCCACATAGACGCGGGTATCCGGGCCCAGGGGGACCTCGCGGCTCATCCGGGTCAGCGTGCGGAGATAGACGCCGCGTGCGTCGTTGCCGACGCGTTCGGCGATCTCCTTGATCGACCGGCCATGGAGATCGCGGCTGTCGACGAGGACGTTGATCACGTTGCCCGGAATAGCCTTCAGAATCTCGTCGGCATCGATCTCCTTGCCGATGACCGGCTTTGCAGCGACGAGGGACGCCGTTCGCCCGGCAATGACGATGTCGTCGCCCGATTCGAGAATGGTGTCGAGGCGCGGCTCAACGTCGGCTCCATCCCGCACTATTCGCTCGACGACAGTGCGGCTGCCGATTTCCTCTTCGATATATTTGACCGTGCGTCCCGCGGCGGTCGAGACCCGATAGGCGCGCGCTTGGAATTTCCGATAATGGAGATTTTCGTTCTGTGGCGGATTGCCGCCGGAAAGCTCCGCCTCCAGTTTCGCCGCCTCCTCCTTCAAATCGACCCCCATCAGCTTCGGCGCGACAAACGGCACGTACAGGAGTGTGAGGATGTAGCCGAGGACGTAAGTGACGGCGTAGCCGGCGGCGATGTTCGCCTCCTGCTGCTTAAAGGCGTCGTTGGGCAGGCCGAGTTGCGCCAGCGCGCCAGAGGCGGTGCCGATGATGGAGGATTGTGTCAGCCCACCGGCGGCAAGTCCCGAGGCCGTGCCCGGATCGAGCTTGAACGTGAAGGCGAATATCAGGACGAGGATCAGACCCGTGCCGCCGAGCACGAGCGCCATGACGACCTGCGCCAGAGTGCGGATGCTGAGGGACGCGAAGAACTCTGGGCCGGACCGGTAGCCGATCGTGAACACGAACAGACTGAACAGAATCACGCGCAGCAGCGAGGGGAACGTAAAGGTCCCGAGCTGGCCGATGAGCACGGCGACGACCAGGATACAGGCCGTCGTTCCGATCGAGAAGCCGCGAATCTTGACGCGACCAAGCACCGTACCAATCGCAATGGCGAGCAGCAGGAAGATCTCCGGAGCCGTGGAGATGATCCACCTAACGGTGCCCATGGCGCATGCCCTCCAGCAATTTCCGCCGAATCTGGTTCGTGGAACCAGGCGACGCTTGATCCAGATCAATCCTCCCCAAGGCAAGCTGTCGCCTATGGACCCATGCAGGAGTTAGGAGAGCCGATGTTTCGGACATGAGCACGATGGATATCGCCGCTGCTTCGTCGATACGCCGCGACGAGACGGTGCAAATTGCGTTGTTGCTCGCCTTCGCCGGCGGCTATCTCGATGCCTACACCTGGATCATCCACGGCGTGATGGCCAACGCGCAGACGGCCAATCTGGTTCTGCTTTGGGTCTATGGTTCGATCGGCAACTGGCCGGAAGCGCTGCATTTTGTCCCGCCGATCCTCGCATTCGCGGTCGGTATCGTGGTCGCAGCGTGGCTTCGCCGGGCGACCGGAGACCGTGCCAGCGCCATCAGCACGTTGATCGAAATACTGCTGCTGATTGCCATCGGCATCTTGCACAATCGCCTGCCGGACCTCGCCGGCACGCTGGGCATCTCGTTCGTCGCCGCCATGCAGACCGCGGTCTTCACCAAGGTCGAAGGTGTGGCCTACAGCTCGGTGATGATTACCGGCAACATGCGGCACGCGATTGAGAGCGTGTTCGCCGCAGTCTCAGGAGGCGGTTCGTTTCGGCGCCCCGGCATTTTTGCCGCACTATGCGGCACTTTCGGCTTTGGAGCCGCCGTCGGCGCCTTCGCGACCAAGCAGATTCCAAATCTGGCGCTTGGTGTCCCCGTGATCGCTCTCCTGATCGTGCTGCTGGGCTGCGAAGCAAACCGCGCCGAGGCCCGCACATGAACACGTTCGGGCCGATATCGCGATTCTTTCCGCCCGCGACCTGGCTTGCGGACTATCGCAGCGCCTGGCTGCGTCCGGATGCCATCGCCGGCATCACGCTCGCGGCCTACGCCATTCCGGTGTCGCTCGCCTACGCGACGCTGGCCGGATTGCCGCCGCAGATCGGCATCTATGGCTATATGCTTGGTGGGATCGGCTACGCGCTGCTCGGGTCGTCGCGCCAGCTTGCGGTCGGTCCGACCTCCGCGATCTCGCTGATGATTGCGGCCACAGTCGGGGCGCTGGCCGGCGGAGACGCGGCGAAATATGCCGAGATCGCGAGCCTTGCCGCCTGCGCGGTGGCGCTGTTGTGCCTGATCTCCTGGCTGTTCAAGCTCAGCATTCTCGTTCGCCTGGTCAGCGACAGCATATTGGTCGGTTTCAAGGCCGGCGCCGGGCTCACCATCATCATGAGCCAATTGCCGAGCCTGTTCGGCGTCGCCGGAGGCGGTCACAATTTCTTCGATCGCGCCATCAAGCTCAGTGGTCAGCTCGGCGACACGAAGCCGCTCGTTCTGGCGATCGGGGCGATCGCGCTGGTGCTCCTGCTGCTCGGAGAACGGCGTCTGCCGGGAAAGCCGGTCGGACTCACGATCATGGCGCTGTCGATCGTGTTTGCGACGCTGCTTGGCCTTGCGTCCCTCGGGGTGCCGGTCACCGGGACGATCCCCGAAGGGTTGCCGGCGATCGGAATACCCAGGTTTGGTCTGCTTGAGCCCGACGAACTCTTTCCGCTGGCCGCGGGATGCGTGCTGCTGGCCTATATTGAAGGTGTGTCTGCGGCCCGCAGCTTTGCCGCCAAGCATGGCTATGCCCTTGATGTCCGGCAGGAGTTTTTGGGCCTGGGGGCAGCGAATCTCGTCGCCGCATTCGGCCACGGCTATCCCGTCGCCGGCGGCCTGTCGCAATCCGCCGTCAACGACAATGCGGGCGCGCGCACCCCCCTGGCGCTGGTGATCTGCTCGGCGACGCTCGCACTGTGCCTGCTGTTCTTCACGGGGTTGTTGACGAATCTGCCCAAGGCCGTGCTGGCGGCTATCGTTTTTGCGGCCGTCTACAGGCTGGTGGACATCCGCGCGCTGTTGCGGATGTGGCGCGTCAGCCGGTTCGATTTCTATGCGGCGGCGATTGCGCTCGTGTCCGTGCTGCTCCTTGGGATCCTGCAAGGCGTCCTGCTCGCGGCCATCGCGTCGATCGTCCTGCTGCTGGCACGCGCCTCACGTCCGAATGTCGCGTTCCTCGGACGGCTGCCCGGGACCGGCCGCTACTCCGACAACGCGAGGCACGAGGGTGTCGAGCCGCTCGTCGGCGTCATCGCCTTTCGACCCGAAGCTTCGTTGCTTTACATCAACGCCGAAACGATCCTGGAGTCGGTGCTGGATGCCTTGCTGAGATCGGTCGATATCAGGCTGGTGATTTGCGACCTCTCCGCATCGCCTTACATCGATCTGGCCGGCGCGGGCATGTTGCGCGACCTTTACGATGAGCTCGCCTCCCGGCATGTCGCCTTCTGCATCGTCGGTGCGCATGCGCAGCTGCGCGATCTGTTGCGGGCGGAGGGACTGGCGGAGAAGACTGACAGCGGCGACTGGCTGCGGTCGCTGGACAGCGTTCTTGGCGATGCCCAGCCCAACGATGCCCGAGGAACGGTCTGATCTCTCCGCTGCCCTCCAATCGGTCGGCGACGGCCTATTGCGTTGCGAAGAGGCGTCACGGCCGTGCTCCCCGCCCCGGCATATCGCGCGACCGTTGACTTGGATCAATAGAGCAAGCGGCGCTGCACTCACGATCCGGCATCACTCATGCCCTACGGCTTGATATGGATCGGGAGTGAAACATGTCCAAAGACGCCAAGCCCGCGCAGAAGCGCATCGATCAGTTCCTGTCTGGCCCCGGTGGACGGGCGGACGACTGGCGCGATCTGGTGGAAGCGGCAAAGGTGTGGGCCCGCGGCGGCGATCGTGCAAAATACGATGCCGCGCTGGCCGATCTGTCTGTGACGGAAGAGTTTCACGGCTATCCCGGTCTGCAACTGATGGGGGCCCTGCGGGAAGCAGCCGCCACTGGCGATGCGGCAACGTCGCTCGCCCTCGCGACGCGGCTGACACAGGCCCTGACGACGAGGTCCTTCCGCCAGCATACCGGCGACTGGAATGTGAATGATGAGGACAATGGCGACGCCTCCGATCTGGTGCCGCAGATGTTCGGGCAGCACACCGCGCGTCGCCCCTACTTCGAAACCCTGATCGTCACCGGCCTCTCGTCCGCCAAATGGCTCGCGCTCGCCAACGAATGGCGCAAGCTGCGGCGTCCGGTCGATCAGTTCGTCTATGAGCCGGTCATCGTCGGCAGCCTCGAAGACGCCTTCTGCGCCACGATGCTGAACCCCAACATCGCAGCCGTCGTCATCAACGAAGGCTTCACCCTGCGCTCGCGGCACGATGCCCCGGTGCTCCGCACGTTGACGGCATCGGCGGGACTGAATGACGAGTCCGACGCGTCAGCGCTCCGGCTGGCCCAAATCGTCAAGCGGGTCCGTCCCGAGCTCGACCTTTATCTCATGTCCAACCGCGACGTGGAGGAGATGGCCGGAAATCCGGAAGCAAACGTCGTTCGCCGCATCTTCTATTCCATCGAAGATCTGCTCGAGCTGCATCTCTCGATCCTCGAAGGCATCCAGGACCGCTTCGACACGCCGTTCTTCGACAATCTCAAGAAATATGCGCAGCGTCCGATCGGGACGTTCCATGCGCTGCCGATCGCGCGCGGCAAATCGGTTTTCAAGTCGGACTGGATTCGCGACATGGGCGAATTCTACGGCTTGAACCTGTTCCTGGCCGAGAGCAGCGCGACCACCGGCGGCCTCGACAGCCTGCTGGAGCCGACCGGAACCATCAAGAGAGCGCAGGACAAGGCGGCGCGCGCGCTTGGCGCGGATCGCGTGTTCTTCGTGACCAACGGTACCTCGACCTCGAACAAGATGGCGGTGCAGGCGCTGCTCGCGCCCGGCGACATCGCGATCGTCGATCGCAACTGCCACAAGTCGCACCATTACGGCATGGTGCTGGCCGGCGCCCAGCCGATCTATGTCGAAGCGTTCCCGATGACGGCATATTCGATGTATGGCGCGGTGCCGCTGAAGACCGTCAAGCAGGCCCTGCTGAATGCGAAGGCGGATGGCCGGCTCGACCGCGTCAAGATGCTCGACCTGACCAACTGCACTTTCGACGGTCACATCTACAACACCCGCCGGGTGATGGAGGAATGCCTCGCGATCAAGCCCGACCTGATCTTCCTCTGGGACGAAGCCTGGTTCGGCTTTGCGCGCTTCTCGCCTTACCTGCGGCGGCGCACCGCGATGGGCGCCGCCAATGAGATCGAGGCCTGGATGCACGACCCGAAATCGGTCACGGCCTACGAGAAGCAGCAGGCCGAGCTCGGCAAGAACCCGTCGAACGAGGTGCTGCTCAACGCCCGGCTGATTCCCGATCCGCGTCAGATCCGCCTGCGCGTCTACCAGACCAACTCGACCCACAAGTCGATGTCGGCGATCCGGCAGGGCTCGATGCTGTCGGTCAAGGACGTCGAATTCCATACGGTCGAGCAGCAGTTCAAGGAGGCGGTGTTCACGCACGCATCGACCAGCCCGAACCAGCAGCTCATCGCGAGCCTCGACGTGTCGCGGCGCCAGATGGAGCTCGAGGGCTATGGTCTCGTGGCCAATGCGATGGAGATCGCGTTCGCTATCCGTAATGCGGTCAACAACAATCCCCTGATCTCGAAATATTTCCGCATCCTTGGTGCGGACGCGATGGTACCCGCGCAATACCGCCAGAGCGGCTTCACCGACTATCTCGCGGCCGGCACGAACTGGGCGAACATCCTGAAGAGTCTGGACGACGACGAGTTCTGCCTCGATCCGACCCGGATGACGCTGGTGTGCGGCACCGCCGGTTACGACGGCACGCAGTTCAAGGGCATCCTGGCGAACGAGTACAACATCCAGATCAACAAGACCTCGCGCAACTCGGTGTTGTTCCAGTCCAACATCAACAACACCCGCAGCGACGTCGCGCATCTGGTGAGGGTGCTGGCCGAGATCGCGGGCGAGGTCGACCGCGGACTTGTCCAGGGTGGCGCCAATGCGAAGAAGACATTCGAGGCGCGGGTCAAGAGCCTGATGACCGACGTGCCCGACCTGCCGAACTTCTCGCATTTCCACGATAGTTTCCGCGGCGATGCCGGCACCAAGACCAACGAGGGCGATATCCGCAGCGGCTTCTACTCGGCCTATGACGCAGCCGGATGCGAATATATCCGGCTCGGCGATCCCGAGATCGACCGCCGCCTGAAGGCCGGCCCCGATCTCGTCTCGGCCAGTTTCGTGATCCCGTATCCGCCGGGCTTCCCGATCATGGTGCCGGGCCAGGTCATCACCCAGGAAACCATCGACTTCATGCGCAAGCTCGATGTGAAGGAAATCCACGGCTACGACGCCAAGGAAGGCTTGAAGCTCGTACGCACCGAAGCCTTGGCGAAGATCGGCCGGCCCAAGCCGGGCGCCACGCCGAAGCTGAAGGCCGCATCATAACAGGGGACGGTCATGCAAGGCTTTTTCACGTTCTTGCAGCAGAACCCGTTTCTGCTGCTGTTCTTCGTCGTTGGCCTCGCCGTCTGGATCGGCCGGGCCAGCATCAAGGGCTACGGCCTCGGCATGGTCGCCGGCGCCATCGTGGTCGGCGCCGGGCTGGCGGTGTGGGCCTCGACCTACGGCGTGAAGCTCGAGCTCAACAACTTTGCAAAGAGCTTGTTCTATTACCTCTTCATGTACGGCGTCGGCCTGCGCGTGGGGCCGTCCTTCATCAACAGCCTGAAGGGCGATGGCCTCAAGTTCTGCATCTTGGCGCTGGTGTCCAGCGTCCTTGGTCTGGCGCTCGTCGTCATCTGTTCAAGACTCTTCGCGCTTCCGATCGGCGCGGCTGGCGGCATGCTGGCGGGGTCGCAGACCATGTCGGCCGCAATCGGCTCGGCCGAGCAGGCGATCACCTCGGGCGTCGTCAAGCTTCCTGAAGGCATGAAGCCCGAGGATGCGTCGGGCATGATCGCGCTGTCCTACGGCATCACCTACATCTGGGGTACCGTCGGCATCATCCTGATCTGCAAGTACCTGCCGCGGTGGTGGGGCGTCGATGCCAAGGCGGCGGCCAGGCAGTACGAGAAGGAGTTTGGCGTCAAGGATCTCGAGGGCGGCGGCCTGACCGGTTATCGGCAGTTCGGTCTGCGTGCCTATCGGCTGGAAAATCCGACGCAGGTCGGCATGAGCATCGCCAAATTCCGCTCGATCCATCCGGAGTACCGGATCGTCAACGTGGCGCGCGGCGGCGAGCCGCAGGGAGCCGATCCTGCGTTCGTGCTGCAGAAGGGCGACGTCGTCGCGCTCGGCGGCTCGACGGAGCATCTCACCGACAAGATGGGCCTGATCGGCCCCGAGGTTGCCGACACCACGGCGCTGGGCATTCCCATGGATCAGGCCGACATCCTCGTCACCAACAAGGAGATGGTCGGACGCACCTTTGAATCCTTCCGCGACACGGCGATCGCCGGCCAGTTGCAGGTCACCAAGGTCGAGCGTGGTGGTGTACCACTTGCCGCCGGTCTCAAGACCGAGCTGCAGCGGATGGACATCGTCTCGGTAGTCGGCCTCAAGTCGGCCGTCAACGAACTCGGCGAGATGTGGGGACGCATCGCGCGGACCAATACGTCGACCGACCTGCTGACGCTGGCCGCGGGCATGATCCTCGGTTTCTTGATTGGCATGATCGAATTTCCGGCCTTCGGTGCCAAGATCGGTCTCGGCAATGCCGGCGGTCTGTTGCTGTCGGGCGTGATCGTGTCGTCGCTGGTCTCGCGGCTGCGCTTCTTCGGCAATACGCCGAACGCGGCGCGCAACGTGCTGGAGGACCTCGGTCTCGTGGTCTTCGTCGCCATCGTCGGTGTCAATGCCGGTGCCGGATTGCTGGCGCAGCTTACCGGTGCCGTTGCCTTGAAGATCTTCGTCGCCGGCTTCATCGCCTGCACGATCCCGCCGTTCATCGTCTGGGCGATCGGCTATCACGTCTTCAAGATCAACCCGGCCGTGCTGATGGGCGGCGTTGCCGGTGCGCGGTCGCACTCCGGCCCGTGCCGCGAGGCCGCGGTGGAGATCCAGAGCTCCGTGCCCTGGATCGGATTTCCGGTCGGCTACGCGGTGTCGGGCATCCTGCTCACCGTGTTCGGTTACTTTGCGATGATCCTGGCCTAATAGCTCGACGTCATAACAAGAGGAGAACGTGAGACATGAGAAAAGTCGCCATCTATGCCGCCTTGGCCGTCTCGCTCGCGGGCGTCGCCGGTTTCAGTACGTCATCGCGTGCCGACACCGGCCAGGTTGCCGTGGTCTTCACCAAGGGCGGGTTCATCGTCGGCGTCGGTGGCGGCGAGGGCGTTCTGCTGTACCGGGGCAAGAAATATCCCTTCACCGTCTCAGGCATGAGCGTCGGTTTCACGATCGGCGCCTCGACCACCAAGCTCGTCGGGCGCGCACTCAATCTGAGGGGGCCGGAGTCGATCGAAGGCTCCTACGCGGCGGGCGGCGCGGGCGGCGCGGTTGCCGCGGGCGCCGGAGCCGTTCAGTTGCAGAACGGCAATGGCGTCATCCTCCAGCTCAGCGGGCCGAAGGTCGGCGCGGAAGTATCGGCTGCGGTTGGCGGCGTCACGATCCGGCTGAAATAGGCCCGGGAGGGCGCTCAAGCTAAACGGGCTGCGTCATCGCAGCCCGTTTCGCGTTTCAGTAGCGTTCCTCGACGAACTTCAGGCCGCGCAGGCTTGCCTGGTCGTTGTAACGTCCCTTGTGGGACCGTGGCGGAAGCTTGACCTTCTCCCGCTTGACTTCCTTGTAAGGGATAGTTCTCAGGATGTGCGAGATAACGTTGAGCCGCGCTCGCCGCTTGTCGTCGGAGCGGATCAGTCGCCACGGTGCATGCTTCGTGTCGGTCGCCTCGAACATCATGTCACGCGCGCGCGAGTAATCGTACCAGCGCCCGAACGACTCGGTGTCCATCGGGCTCAGCTTCCACTGCCGCAGCGGATCCTCGATACGCGCCTTGAAGCGGAGCTCCTGCTCCTCCATCCCGACCTCGAGCCAGAGCTTGATCAGGACGATGCCGGCGTCCACGGCGAATTTCTCGACCAGCGGACACAATTCCAGGAAGCGCTTGTGTTCGGTCGGCGAGCAGAAGCCCATGACGTATTCAACGCCGGCGCGGTTGTACCAGCTGCGGTCGAAAATCACGATCTCACCGCCGGCCGGGAATTGCTCGATATAGCGCTGCAGGAACAGCTGGGATTTCTGCCGGTCGGAGGGCGCGGGCAGGGCGCAGACACGGAACACGCGCGGGCTCACCTTTTCGGTCAGCGCCTTGATGGTCCCGCCCTTGCCGGCCGCGTCGCGCCCCTCGAAGATGATGATCACCTTCAGTTTCTGGGCTCTGACCCATTCCTGAAGGTGACACAACTCGACCTGGAGTTTTTCGAGCTCCTTCTCATAGTCCTTCCGCTTCATCCGCTCCACGGGCGCGTCATTGGCCATGCTCAATCACCCCAGGAAATGGTCACGCCGATGTCGCCGGGAACACCGCCTGGAAAATCGATGATCTGATACGCGATGCGATAGCCGCGCGGTTTCAGGTAATCGCTCCAGAGCTGGAAGATTTCCTTCGGAATTCCGGTCAGGGTGTTCTCCCAGCCCGCTTCCATCTGATTGATAGCGCGGCCCTTGTCGGTGCACAGCGTGTTGGGGAAGCGATAGACCTGAACCTCGGTCAAGCCGTTCCGCACCGCACGCTGGATGATCGTCGAGGCGAGCTTGATCTTCTCGTCCTCGGTCTTGCCAGAAGGCTTGCTGAGGCGTTCAATGAGGGCGTGTTTCTCGGCTTCGGCGGCGGCGGCAAGGCGCGCATATTCGTCGGCCTTCGCTGCCTCCTTGAGGGCTGCTTCCTTGCGGATCTGCGTGGCACTGGGGATGAGATCATCGATGCCGGGCATGGCAGGCGGCTCCTGTTGTTGCACGTCAACTTTCAGGCGAGGCTAGGTGGGGCCGTTCCAGGCCCGTTGATCCAAATCAAGCAATTGCGCCACCCGATACCGACACTGCATTCGACGCATTCAAGTGGAAACGCGCCTGTCGAGGAGAGAACGTTGAGCGAGCAACTTCATCCGATGGCCCCGCATCATCTGCCGTTCTATCTCGCGCCGGGAAGCGGGGTGGACCCGCTGATGGTGGTGATGGGGATCTTCCTGATCGGCACCGTGCTCTGGGTGGGCACGCTCTATTGGAAGCTGCACAGCCTGCCTGAGCGCATGGCGCACAAGTCGCAGAAGCTGCAATTCGAGATCGTGGCGGTGCTGGGCATCATCTCGCTCTTTACGCACTTGCACATTTTCTGGGTGGCCGGCCTGCTGCTCGCGATGATCGACCTGCCCGATTTCGGCACGCCGCTGCGCAGCATTGCCGGCTCCGTCGAGAGGATCGCTGACGCCGCTCCGGGCGACGGGCGCGAACCCGAGCAACCGAGCCCCCCACCGGCAGAGAAGTCAGTCCCCAAGGAGAAGGAGCGCAGCCATGTTTGAGCTCATGTTCTGCTCCCTTCTGACCATCCTGCCCGACTATCTCTACCGCCGCTATGCGCAGGGCAAGCGCTTCGGCAAGGAGATCACGTTCTTTTCCATCTGGTACGAGCTGCGATGGGGCATCACCGGCTGCCTGATGCTCACGGTGTCGCTCATCACCATGATCTTCTACTTTCACCCGTCAACGACCTCGGCGACGCTGTATTACCGTACGGTGCCGATCCTGCCCGAGGGCTCCGGCCGGGTCGCGGAAGTCAATGTCGGCTACAGCCAGGCGGTGAAGAAGGGCGACGTACTGTTCACGCTGGATAGTTCGAAGCAACGCGCGGCTCTGGAAACCGCCAAACGCAAGATCGCTGAAGTCGATGCGTCGCTGACGAGCGCGGAATCCGACGTGGTCAAGGCCGAAGCGCAGATCCAGGAAGCCAAGGCCAACCTTCAGCAGGCCAAGGATGAACTGGACGTCAAATCCGAGTTGCAGCGTCGCAATCCCGGCATCGTGCCGCAGCGCGACATCGAAAAGCTGCAGGTGCTCGTCGATCAGCGGCAGGCTGGGGTCGACTCCGCCACGGCTTCGAGGCAGTCGGCAGCCTTGCGCGTTTCAACGCTCTTGCCGGCCGAAAAGGCCAGCGCCGAAGCGACGCTAGCCGAGGCGCAGGTGGATCTGGACAAGACTTTTGTCCGCGCCGGCGTTGACGGGCGTGTGGAGCAATTCCTGGTCCGCGCCGGCGACGTGGTCAATCAGCTGTTGCGGCCGGCGGGTGTGCTGGTTCCGGCGGGCGCCGGCCGGCAGAGTCTGCAGGCGGGCTTTGGCCAGATCGAGGCTCAGGTCTTGCAGGTCGGCATGGTGGCGGAAGCAACCTGCATATCGAGGCCGTGGGTTATCATTCCGATGGTCATCACCAATGTGCAAGACTACATCGCGGCCGGACAGTTCCGCAGCGGAGAGCTACTCGTTGAGGCGCAGAATGTCGTGCGGCCCGGTACGATCCTGGCATTCATGGAGCCGCTCTACAAAGGCGGCCTTGACGGCGTGACGCCGGGCAGCAGCTGCATCGTCAACGCCTACACCAGCAATCACGAGGAGATCTCGGCGAAGGAGACCAGCACCGGCCGGGCCATTGTCTTGCATGTCGTCGACGGCGTCGGGCTGGTGCATGCGCTGCTGCTGCGCATCCAGGCGCTGCTGCTGCCGATCAAGACGCTGGTGCTGAGCGGGCACTGAGGTCCCAGGTCGGATTGTTTCGCGAATGGACCGTCCTGCGTGCAGCTTGACTGCGTCCTCGGCACTGTCGAAGCGGCCCAGTTCTCGCTAGAATTGTGGTCCGGAGGCGCCGGAGCGCGGCCGAGGCGGAGGGGAGCGGGCGCATGATCAGGGCGTCGGTCAAGCAGTGGCTGGTTGCGACCACGCTGTTGGGTCTAGGCCTGTTGCTCGCCGCGTGCATGCTGTCTGGGCCCGCGCGAGCCGCTGAGCCCGGCTCGGCTGCGCGCAGCGAGCCAAAGCGCGTGCTGATCCTGCATTCCTTCGGCCGCGAGTTTCGCCCCTGGAGTGAATATGCGCGGAGCATCAAGGCCGAGCTCGAGCGGCAATCGCCCTGGCCGCTCGACGTCCAGGAGCACACGCTGCTCACCGCCCGTTTCAACAGTCCAGGCCCCGAAGCGCCTTTCGTCGATTATCTCGGTTCGCTCTACCAGGGCAGGCCGCCCGATATCGTGCTGAGCATCGGCGCACCTGCGGCGCGGTTCGTGCAGAGATACCGTGCGAAGCTCTTCCCGGAAACGCCGACGGTGCTGACCGTGGTCGAACAACGGCTGGTGAACCGCCTGGACCTCACCGACAATGACGTGGTCGTGTCCGTCCGCAATGATTTCGTGGCGGCCTTCGAGAACATTCTCAAGCTCTTGCCCGATATCAAAACGGTCGCCGTTGTGGTCGGTGCCTCGCCCCTCGAGAAATTCTGGATCGACGAGGTGAAGCGGGAGTTGAAACCGCTGGAAGGCCGGCTCGACCTCGTCTGGTACTCCGACCTGCCGTTTGAGGAGATCCTGAAGCGCGCATCGGTGCTTCCGCCTCATTCCGCGCTGTTCTGGGGGCTGATGTTGGTCGATGCCGGCGGCATTGTCCACGAGGGCGATATCGCCCTGCACAGGCTGCATGCTGTCGCGAACGCGCCGATCTTCTCGTATCAGGAACCTTTCTTCGGCGACGCCAGCGTCGGCGGGCCCATGCACTCCATCGCCGAAACCAGTTCGAAGACCGTCAGTGCCGCGATCCGGATCCTCGGCGGCGAGAAGCCGGCCCGCATCAAATACGAGCCGATCGGATTCGGGCCGCCGAAATATGATTGGCGGGAGTTGCAGCGCTGGGGGATCGGCGAGAGCAGTCTGCCGCCGGGCAGCGAAATCCTGTTTCGTGAGCCGGCCCTCTGGGATCGCTATCATTGGCAGATGCTGCTGATCGCGGCCGTGATTTTGATACAGGCCGGCTTCATCGGCGGACTTCTGAGCGAGCGCCATCGCCGCCAGTTGGCCGAGATCGAGTCGCGACAACGCCTGACCGAACTCGCCCACGCCAATCGGTACTCGGCCGTCGGCGAGTTGACGACGTCGATTGCCCACGAGCTGAACCAGCCGCTCGGCTCCATTCTGACCAATGCCGAGACGGCGGAGCTTATGCTCAAAGCCACTTCACCCGACATCAACGAGATCCGCCAGATTCTGGCCGACATCAGGCGCGACGATCAGCGGGCGTCCGAGGTCATCCGCAGGCTTCGAAGCGTCCTGAGGAAGCGGCCGTTTGAAATCAAGGACACCGAACTGAACGACACGGTACGGGAAGCAATCGGCCTGGTGACGGCGCTCGCCGACGGGCGCCGGATCACGCTGGCTTACGCGCCAGCCGCTGCGGAGCTGCACGTCAAGGGCGACCCCGTGCAGCTGCAGCAGGTCGTTCTCAACCTGATCATCAATGCGTTGGATGCGGTCTCCGACGCGGACATGAAGAAGCGCGAGGTCGGCGTATCGACCGGGCGCGCCGGGGGCCACGCCGAGATCCGGATCGCCGACACCGGTTCGGGCATTGCGGTCGGCGACCTCGCGAACATCTTCAATCCATTCTTCACGACCAAGCCTCAGGGCATGGGTATGGGGCTCGCAATCGTCAAGACCATCGTCGAGGCCCATCACGGCACCATAGCCGCCGAGAACCAGCCGTCGGGCGGCGCGCTGTTCACGATCAGGCTCCCGATCATCCACTAGCGCAGACGTTTAGCGATCCGGCGGCGCGGCATTGCTCTCGCGCCTCAACAAGGCGGCCAAGCAGGCCTTCGTTGATCTTGATCAATAAACGCCCATGCCGCGGCCCGATCTTGGTGGCCGGAAAGTTCGATGGAGGATGGCATGTTTCGCTGCGGCAAGATCCTGATGGCGCTTGCGTTGATGCTGACGATGCCGATCACCGCAACCGCGCAGACGGCTGACAAGCCGGCGGCGCCGAGCACGCAGGCACAGCCCGCAAGTCCGCCTCCGCCGAGCGCCGAACTCCTGAAACCCGAGCAGCTCGAGGCGCTGGTGGCGCCGATCGCGCTCTATCCCGACGAGCTGCTGGCCAATGTCCTGGCGGCATCGACCTATCCGCTGGAAGTGGTGCAGGCCGATCGCTGGCTGAAGGAGCGCAAGACGCTGAAGGGCGAGGCGCTGAAGGCCGAGGTCGACAAGCAGGCCTGGGACGACAGCGTCAAGGCGCTCGCCAGCACCCCCGATGTGTTGTCGATGATGAGCGACAAGCTCGAATGGACCCAGAAACTCGGCGATGCCTTTCTCGCCCAGCAGCCCGACGTGATGGACGCGATCCAGCGCCTGCGCAACAAGGCCTATGACAACAAGAAGCTGGTCACGACCAAACAGCAGAAGGTCAGCGTTCAGAGCCAGGAAGGCAAGCAGGTTGTCGTCATCCAGCAGGCCGATCCCGCCGAGATGTACGTGCCCTATTACGATCCGGCGACGGTCTACGGCACCTGGCCCTATGCGGAGTATCCGCCGTATTACTGGGGATATCCGTCCTATATCGGCGCCGGCGTGGTTGCGGCCGGCATTGCCTTTGGCACGGCCTGGGCGATCGGGCGCTGGGGCAGTTACTGGGGCGGCGGCTGCAACTGGGGCAACCGCAACGTCTACGTCAATCATCGCACCACCAACATCGCCAACGGCTGGCAGCACAATCCGGCGCATCGCGGCGGCGTGCGCTATAACAACACCAACGTCCAGCAGCGTTTCGGCAACAACAATGTGAGGGCGGGCGCGTCGGACCGGATGGATTTCCGCGGCCGGGACGGCAACCAGGTGCTGCGCCCGAGCCAAGGTGCGGGAGACCGGGCTGGAGATCGCGCCGGCGACCGTGCCGGTGATCGTGGCGGTCCGGGTGACCGTGCAGGAGATCGTGCTGGTGATCGCGGTGATCGTGCCGGCAATCGCGGCGACCGGCCCGGCGGCGGCGATCGTGCTGGCGCGGGAGATCGTGCCAAGGGTGGTGGAGATCGCGCCAAGAATGCAGGCAAGAATGTGGGTAAGGGCGGCGGCGATCGTGCAAAGGCTGCGAATCGAGCCGGCGGCGGCGCTGCCGCCAATCGAGGCGGTGGCGGCAATCGCGGCGGTGCGATGAACGTCTCGTCGGGCCGGGCGGCGGCCGCAGCATCGGCGCGCGGACGCTCCAGCATGGCGAGCATGCCGCGCGGCGGTGGCGGCGGAAGCTTTGCCGGGCGCGGCGGCGGTGGCGGAATGGCCATGCATGGTGGTGGTGGTGGTGGTGGCTTCCGTGGTGGTGGAGGCGGAGGAGGAGGCCGCGGCGGTGGCGGCGGTGGGCGGCGCTCCGACATCGCGCTGAAGCATGACATCGTCCTGCTCGGCCATCTCTCTAACGGCCTCGGCTATTATCGCTTCAGCTACATCGGCAGCGACAAGGCCTATGTCGGCGTGATGGCGCAGGAGGTGGAGAAGGTGATGCCTGACGCCGTGACGCGCGGCAGCGATGGTTATCTGCGCGTCTATTATGACAAGCTTGGCCTGACATTCCGCACCTACCGCGATTGGCTCGCCGACGGCGCGAAGATCCCTGCGGAGGTGACGCCATGATCGGCCTGAAATCGCTCCATCGCGCGATCCTGCCGGGCGTGGTGGCGCTCGCCATGCTTGGCTCGGCGGCACAGGCGCAGCAATCCTACAAGACACCGGAGGATGCGGCCGCCGCGCTCGCGGCCGCAGTCAAAAGCGGGCCGGGCGACATTTTGAAGGTGCTCGGCAGGGCCGCCGAGGATATCGTCTCGTCCGGTGACGAGGTCGCCGACAACGACATCCGTCAGCGCTTCACGTCGATGTACGACGCCAAGCACGGCATCAAGGCGGAGGGCAACAAGACCGCGACCTTGATACTGGGGCCGGACGATTTCCCGTTTCCGATTCCGCTGCTCAACACCAAGACAGGCTGGGCGTTCGACACCGACGAGGGGCGGATCGAGGTGCTTCGCCGCCGCATCGGCCGCAACGAGCTCGACGCGATCCAGACCGCGCTTGCCTATGTCGATGCCCAGAATGAATACGCCGACACGGATCGCGGCGAGGGCGCTGGTGTCTACGCGCAACGCTTCCTTTCCACGCCCGGCAAGAAGGACGGCCTGTTCTGGCGTGACGACAGTGATCCGAGCCCGCTCGGCGCGCTGGTCGCGGAGGCCTCGGCCGAAGGCTACAAGCAAGGCACAGGCGAGGCACCCGCGCCTTATCACGGCTACTACTTCCGAATACTGAAAGGCCAGGGTTCCGACGCGGCCGGTGGCGCGCTCAACTACGTCGTCAAGGGCAAGATGATCGGGGGCTTCGGACTGATCGCTTGGCCCGCCGAATACGGCAATTCCGGCGTGATGACGTTTCTCGTCAATCATGCCGGCACCGTCTACCAGAAGGATCTCGGCAACCGCACGGCTGTCATCGCCGAGCGCACCACGCTGTTCGATCCCGACCAGACCTGGAAGAAGGTCGATGCCGCGAAGCCATAAACCGGAACGCATGCGGCGCGCGACCGCAATCGGCCTTGCCGCGCTCGCGCTCCTCCTGCTCGCGATGCCGGCCACGCCGTCGTTCGCGCAAGCGAGCGGCCATGTCCAGGTGAGGTTCGTCAAGGCTGGCCTGCTGGTCGGAGGCGGCACCGGCAGTGGCGTGCTGAACTACCGCGGTCGGAATTATCCCTTCAAGGTCTCCGGCTTGAGCGTCGGCATCACGGCCGGTGCGACCGTCGGCAGATTTGATGGCCGGGCATCAGGCATCCGCGATGTCGGCGACTTCGTCGGCACCTATAGCTCCGTCGGCGGCGGCTTCGCACTCGTCGGCGGCGTCAACGGCGCCCATCTGCGCAACGAAAAGGGCGTGACGATCGTGCTGCAAGGCCCGAAGGCCGGACTTGAGCTCGCCTCCAACATCAGCGCGATCACGATCGCCTGGAAGTGAGCGCCTCGAGCCTGGGGTTACCGGGCCGCGATGGCCGTCATCTCGAGTTTGACGCCTGGACCGAGATCGGCCACGCCGATCGCAGCGCGCGCCGGCAGGTGAGCTTCCGCAAAGTGCGCCTTCCAGGCCGCATTGAACTCCGCCTTCTCCTTCAGGTTGGTCATGAAGATGGTCACCTGCAAGACGTTGGCGAGATCGGAGCCGAGCGTCGTCAACAGGCGCGCCAGCTGCCCGAGGACGTCGTTGGCCTGGCCCGACATATCGAGGCTGGTGTCCTCGGGGACGATCCCGCCGATGTAGAGCACGCCATTATGCTCGACCACTTCGTGGAGGAGTCCTTCGTAGGGCAAGACGCGCTGGATCATGATGAACCGATGCTGCTGTGGGGATGGGCGGCATATCGCACATTTCCATGTCGATGTCGTTTGAAGAGATTTCGCGACCGGGGCGTCTCGAAGGTCGTCCAACAAGATATTGAAAATAAAGAATAAATTGGCTTAAGAATCGCCGCTTGTCGTGCGGTCGGACGGTCACCCAGCTGCACTTGCGCGCGGGAGCCCGGCGTTTCCGACGGCCCTGATCCCGACGACATCATGATGCGGATCGGTATACTGCCACCGGAATCGACGCGGCAGCGGCTGGGTCCGTGCCGTACCGGAACAAGGATCAGACGATGGACGATACGATTGGCTTTCCCGACCCCGGCCTCGACCTGTCTGACGGCTTCAAGCCCCACACCTCGCATTGGGGCGTGTTTTCCGCGCGTCAGAGCGAAGCCGGGCTCGAGGTCAGGGCCTATGCGGGCGACCCCGATCCGAACGGCATCATCGGCAATTTCCCCGGCGCGCTGCGGCATCAGGCGCGCATCGCCCAGCCGGCGATCCGCCGCGGCTGGCTCGAGCGCGGACCTGGCCCGGACGATCGCCGCGGCCGCGATGAGTTCGTCTCCGTCAGTTGGGAGAAGGCGCTCGATCTGCTCGGCGACGAACTCGGCCGCATCCGCGATACGCGCGGCCCGGGCGCCGTGTTCGGCGGCTCCTACGGCTGGTCGAGCGCGGGCCGCTTCCATCACGCCCAGAGCCAGGTGCATCGCTTCCTCAACATCGCAATGGGCGGCTATGTGCGCTCGGTGAACACTTACTCTTCGGGCGCATCCTCGGTGCTGCTGCCGCAGATCCTTGCCGGCTACGAGGACATCACCAAGCGCAACGTCACCTGGGAGCAGATTGCCGAGAACACCGACATCGTGCTGGCGTTCGGCGGCATGGCGCTGAAGAACTCCATGGTGGCCGGCGGCTCGATCAGCAAGCATGTCGAGCGCGGCGCCATGGAAGCCGCGCGCCGGCGCGGCTGCGCGTTCATCCTGGTCAGCCCGCTGCGCGACGATCTTCCCGTCGAGGCCGGCGCCGAATGGATGACGTGCCTGCCCGGCACCGACACCGCCCTGATGCTCGGCATCGTCCACACACTTGTGAGCGAAGGTCTGCACGACCAGGCCTTCCTCGATCGCTACACCGAAGGCTGGCCCGTGTTCCTGCGCTATCTCAATGGCGAGAGCGACGGGCAGGCCAAGCATGCCGAATGGGCCGCCGCGATTTGCGGCGTCGATGCGGACGCGATACGCGAGCTCGCGCGCCGCGCCGCCGGAAAGCGTGCACTGATCACCGTTTCGCATTCGCTCCAGCGCGCCGAGCATGGCGAGCAGCCGGTGTGGATGGGCATGGTGCTCGCTGCAGCGCTCGGCCAGATCGGCCTGCCCGGTGGCGGTTATGCTTATTCGCTCGGCGCGATCGGCTATTATGGCCGCCGCGTCAACGACGTGCCGGGACCGACGCTGGGGCAGGGCCGCAACGGCGTGCGCGATTTCATTCCGGTCGCGCGCATCGCCGACATGCTGCTCAGTCCCGGCACGACCTATCGCTACAATGGCGAGACGCGTACCTATCCGGACATCCGCCTCGTCTACTGGGCCGGCGGCAATCCCTTCCATCACCATCAGGACATCAACCGCTTGCGCAAGGCTTTTGCGCAGCTCGATACGTTCGTCGTGCACGAGCTCGCCTGGACCGCGACGGCGCGGCACGCGGACATCGTGCTGCCCTCGACCATGACGCTGGAGCGCGAGGACATCGGTTATTCGACCAACGATCCCCTGATGGTCGCGATGCACCAGATCGCCGAGCCCTTCGGCCTTGCGCGTGACGATTACGACATCTTTGCCGATCTCGCCGAGCGCCTGGGTGCGCGCGAACCTTTCACCGAAGGGCGCACGTCGCGGCAGTGGCTCGAACATCTGTACGAGCCGACTCGCGCCTCGCTTCAAGCTCGTGGCCTCGAGGCGCCTGATTTCGACGAATTCTGGCGGCGCGGCAGCCTGGTCGTGCCGCAACAGCCCGACGACGGCGGCCGGCTGCGCAGCTTTCGCGAGGATCCGGCCAAACATCCTCTGCCGACGCCGAGCGGGCGCATCGAGATCTATTCAGCCAAGATCGCCGCGCACGGCGATGCCGATTGTCCCGGCCATCCGGTCTGGCTCGACAAGACCGACATGCCGAAACCCGGCGCGCCGTGCTTCCTCGTCGCCAACCAGCCGGTGACGCGCCTGCACAGCCAGCTCGACTTCGGCGGCCATTCGCTGGGCGCGAAGCATCGCGGCCGCGAGGTGGCGCGCATGAATCCACGCGATGCCGATGCACGCGGAATCAAGGACGGCGACATCATCCGGCTGTTCAACGAGCGCGGCGCCTGTCTCGCCGCCGTCCACGTCACCGACGGCATCGCGGCCGGCGTCGTGCAGCTTCCGACCGGCGCGTGGTACGACCCGATGGACCCCGAGGACGAAGCGCCGCTCTGCGTTCACGGCAATCCCAACGTGCTCACCCGCGACATCGGCACCTCGTCCTTCGCGCAGGGCTGCACCGGCCAGCTCACGACGGTCGAGGTGGAGAAGTTCACCGGCAATCTGCCGCCGATCCGCGCGTTCGATCCGGTATAGGCGCGTCGCCGGGATTGCTGCGGCCGTAGTGCGAAGGCGCCGGACTACGCTGCGCTCTATCCGGTCTACGCGAAATGCGCTCGCAACGACGACGTGGAGGGAGTGTGAGTCATACTGCGCTCTCGTGCCCGTGCCGTAGCGCGTCCAGGACACGAGAGGCAGAAAGAAAAGGGGCCGTCCTGTGTGGGCGGAGGGACGGCCCCGAGTGGCTCGCAGGCCCGGGAGGAAAAGGGCTCGAGCCGGCGTGAGTGGCAGGGCACTCACGCCAAAGAAATCGCAAACCGGTCGAACTGCAGATGGCGTGATGCCAAGTGCCTTGATCTCAAGTCGCTTGATTCCAAGTCCCTTGATTTCAGATACCTCGATTCCAATTCGCCTGCCGCCGCACGAACTACGCGGCTGCGCCGACCATCCAGTCCATGTCCGCGGCAGGGCGCCGCCGCGGAAGCGCCTCCGTAGCAGGCAGCACAGCCCTGCTGGCCAGACGCCAGCGTGCCGGTGACTCGCCGCTGATGCGCTTGAACACGGTCGAAAAATGCGCCTGGGTGCTGAAGCCGACGGCAAGCGCGATCTCCGCCAGCGGCCGCTCGGTCGTCGTGAGCAAGGTCTTCGCATGCTCGACGCGATGATTGAGCAGATATTCGCGCGGACGGTAGCCGGTCGCGGCGCGGAACTGTGCCGCGAAATGCATCCTCGAGAGGCCCGCGACATTGGCGAGCTCAGACAGACTGATGCAGCGATCAAAGTGATCGGCGATATATTGCTCGACGCGCCGTAGCCGCCATTTCGGCAAGGCATTGACTTTTGAGCGTGGCAGCTCGAGCCGGGTCAGATGCATCGCAAGGGTCTCGCCGATGCAGCGCGCGAATTGCTGGTCCGCGGTATCGCCATGCTCGGTCAGTGCCTTGGCGAGCTCGGCTGCGAGCGGGTCGCGCAGCAGGACGAGGTCGTTGAGGCCCTCGGTCGCCGGCCGCGCCGCCGAAAAATGATCGGTGGAGATGTGGAAGTGCAGGAAAGCGCAGGGCGAATGGAATTGCACGCCGAGAAGCTTCGATGGCGCACTGACGTACAGCGTGCCCGCGGGCATGGTGCCGTCGAAGATGATCTGACGGTCCCGCGTCAGCTTTACCCGAGCGGTCTTCAGCGCGATGGCGACGAAATAGCGGTCCGCCGGCGTCGTCGCTTCGTGCGACGAGATGGCCCGCGAGTCTTCCCATCGCGAAATCGTGATGTCCGCGTCCAGGCCGCGATCGATCTTGCGCCATCCGCTTTCCTGCGCGATTGCACGCATCCCGTGCGAAGCCTCGCGATCACACCGGCTGGCGGGAAATTCGATCCAGGCATGCGCTGCTTGCAAGTCATTGAACATCGCTCGTCCTCTCCTGGCCTCGTCGCCGCTTGCAGCGATCAGCCAACTCTCAGTGCTTTCCACGATCAGAGGATAGGCGTGAGCCAGGCAAGAAGCCCGTTAGTGATGATTAGGAGGTGTTAGATTTTGTGCGAGCACATGAAGTGTGACAGCCCGCCGCAGGACGTTTGATTTTGTCCAGCTTTTCAATTATTTGCGCAGATCGGTGCGGTGTGAGGACATTGCAGAACATCGCGCTGCGATCGATGTGCCGGTATGAGGCCGGCTCGGCGCCTTGCTGGACCGCGCATCGACGGCGGGTATAGTCGCCGCGCATTTGAATGAAATGGCCGTCAAGATGAGTCAGAAGTGACCGAACCCCCGGCAGGACATGGCTCGCCCGGCAATGGCGCCGGGGCGAGCCTTGATTTCGACGCAGTCTCGTTCGGACCGTTTTCGCTGCGGTCGCGGTTGCTCGAGAGGGACGGAGCGCCGGTCAAGCTCGGCAGCCGCGCGATGGACATTCTGCGTCTGCTCCTCAGCCGTGCCGGCGAAGTGGTGCCGAAGAACGAGATTCTGAGCTACGCGTGGTCCGGCCTCGCGGTCGAGGAAATCAGCCTGCGCGTCCATGTCGCGGAGCTGCGCAAGGTGCTTGGCGACGGCAAGGACGGGGCCCGCTACATCACCAACGTCCCGAGCCGCGGCTATTGCTTCGTCGCGCCCGTGCAACGTGGCGAGCGCAACGCCGCTCCGGCACTCGCGCCGCGTGCACCTGAAAGAACGGCGCCGCCTGCAGCCTTGCCACACCGGCTGGACCGGATGATCGGTCGGGACGACGTGCTGCCCGAGTTGTCGGCGCGTCTGCTGAGCGACCGCTTCGTCACGCTGCGAGGACCGGGCGGCATCGGCAAGACCACGGTTGCGACCGCGCTCGCGCATGACATGTGGCAGGCGTTCGAGGGGCACGTTCATTTCCTCGAATTCGGCCCACTGAAGGACGCCACGCTGGTCGCGAGCACGGTTGCCGCCGCTCTGGGTCTCGTCGTTCATCATGATGATCCCTCAGGCAGCATCGTCAATTTTCTGCGCGGACGGCGGCAGCTTCTCATCCTCGACAGTTGCGAGCACGTCATCGACGAGGTCGCGTGTCTGGCCGAAAACATCTATCGCGAGGCGCCGGGCATCGCCATTCTCGCCACCAGCCGCGAGTCGCTGCTGGTGGAAGGCGAGCAGATCTTCGAGCTCGTTCCGCTGGCCGGCCCGCCGCAAGGGGCGCGCCTCAGCGCCGGCGAAGTGCTGGATTATCCGGCCGCGCAGCTGTTCATCGATCGTGCCGCGGCCGCAGGCCATCGCGGCGATATCACGGACGAGGATGCCGAGGTCCTGGCCGAGATCTGCGGCAAGCTCGACGGCATCGCGCTCGCGATCGAACTCGCCGCCGTGCGCGTCGGCGTCTACGGATTGCGGGAGATGGCCGCGCTGCTCGACTCCAGGCTCAAGCTCGAATGGCGCGGACGGCGAACGGCGCCGCCACGGCAGCAGACGCTCGGCGCGACGCTCGACTGGAGCTTTGGCCTGATCGGCGAGAGCGAACGCACAGTGCTTCAGCGACTCGCCATCTTCGCCGGCCCCTTCACGCTCAAGGGGGCGATCGCAGTCGCCGCGGATGAGGGTGCCGCGGCCGATCGCGTCGTCGATGCGCTGGAGCAGCTCGTGGCCAAGTCGCTGGTGTCGGCGCAGCCCGATGGCGCATCGCGGCGCTATCGCCTGCTGGATGCCACGCGCGCCTATGCCATGCAGAAGCTGGTCGACGCGGGCGAAGCGGCGGCGATCGCGCGCCGTCACACGGCCTATGTTCAGCGCACGCTCGAAGCCGGCATGGCGGAGCAGGGCGGCGACCCGGCTTCGCGCCTGCAGGCGCGCGCGAGCCTGCTCGCAGATGCCCGTGCGGCGTTGGAATGGAGTTTTGCCAACCACGACGGTGCCGCCTTGCGCGTGCCGCTCGCCGGCAGCGCCGCAAGGCTGTTCGTCGAGCTCAACCTGCTGAACGAGGCGCGCATCTGGTCGGGCCGCGCGCTCGCGATGCTCGACGATGCCAACCAGGGCGGCAAATGGGAGCTCGAGCTGCAGTCGACGCTTGGCCACGCCTTCATGTTCACGGAGCGCAACAGCGAGCAGGCCGAGGCCGCACTCGTGCGCGGGCTGGAGATCGCGGAAGCGCTCGACGATCACGCCAATGCGTTCAGGCTGCTGTCGCGGCTGAACATGTTCTATCGCCGCACGGGCGACTACAGGCACCTCGTGCCGACCGCACTCCAGGCCGAGCGCATCGCCCGCCAGATCGGCGATACCGCGGGGATCGCAGGCAGCAAGGCGCTTCTCGGCGTGTCGTATCATCTCGCCGGCGACCAGGCCGAGGCGCAGGCCCATCTCGACGAAGGCGTGCGCGACGACGCCGCGCTGCGCGGGACGGAGCCCGGGCATTTCGCCTATTCGCGCACGCCGCAGATTCCGCTCGCGCGGGTGCTGTGGCTGCGCGGCTTTCCCGACCGCGCACTCGATTGCGTCCGCCCGCTCGTCGGCGCCGCCGCGCCGCGCGATGTGCTGATGCATTGCATCGCGCTGTGCTGGTCATCCTCGGTGTTCGGCTGGGTCGGTGACTGGGCCGCCGTCGAGACGATGACGGGACGCCTCGCGACCCATGCGAATTTGCACGGGCTCGCGCCGTACGAAGCCGTCGCGACCGGCTTTCGCGCGCAGACCATGATCGCCCGCGGCGAGCTGGCCGGCGGTGTCGATCTGCTGCGGAGCGCGCTGCTGCGCCTGCATGCGGATCGCTACGAGCTCTACGCATCCGCGTTCGCCGCGGATCTGTCGCAAGGACTGGCGGCGCTGGGACGGTTGACGGAAGGGCTGCAGGTCCTGCAGGAGACGATCGCTCGCGTCGAGCAGGGCGGCGGAGGTTTTGACATGCCCGAGCTCCTGCGCCGGCGCGGCGACCTCGAGGCGCGGACCGGTGATCTCGGTGCCGCCGAAGCGGGCTTCGCCGCATCGCTCGCGCTGGCGGAGCAGCAGGGCGCGCTGTCCTGGCGATTGCGGACGGAGATGTCGCTTGCGGCGCTTCGGCTTCGGCAGGGCGTCAAGAATCCGCTCGACGATCTCGCCGCGACCTATGCGCGGTTCTCGGAAGGATTCGAGACGGCGGATTTGAAGGCAGCGCGGCTCGTGCTGGACGAGGCATCTGCCTGACAAGGCTCAGTCGAACCGGAAATTCGCGAGATCGATCGACACCATCAGCTCATCACGCAGCGRCATCAGATCGTCGCCGCGCAGATAGATGCGCCGGCGGGTCGGGAGCTTGAATCCGTCGACGGTGACGGGATCGGACACGTACTGAGCTGCCGGAAAATTGCCGGCGATCTCGACCCGGTAATCATGCCGGCGGATGAGCATGTCGGGGCCAAAATAGAAATCCTGCTCGGCGCTGTGGCTTGCGATCACGGCCGGGAAGGTCGCCCGCAATCCGCGCCAGACCTCCGCGCCCTCGCGCCACGGCGCGATCTCCCGGACCTCGAACCCGTCCGCCGCCAGCAGGAACGGCGCAGTCATGTAAGTCCAGAGCGCATAGCCGTTGAAATAGGCGCGATGCAGCGGATCCCAATGCGTGCGCATATCGTGCCGCGCGAAGGCGGCGCGCGGATTGTTGCGCTCCGCGACGATGCGGCCGTCCGCAGCCACGATGGCGATCCGCTCCGGGCTGAAGTCGGTGCGCTGGCCGGGCTTGCCGAACGGCTCCATGGAAGCCCGCTCACGACGCAGCTCGATCCGCATCGTGCGCGGCGCCTGGTCCTGATCGACGCCCTTCAATATCCAGAGGTCGCCGCCCGTCACGATCGTGGCGGTGAGTCGCTCGTGGGCATTCCATCGATCGAGCCCGCCATGGGCCTCGATCGCATTCGCCAGCAGCGGAATCATCCGGCCGTTTCCTCTCGCAT
Organism: Bradyrhizobium sp. P3_C3; assembly: GCF_056402655.1. Taxonomy (NCBI): domain Bacteria; kingdom Pseudomonadati; phylum Pseudomonadota; class Alphaproteobacteria; order Hyphomicrobiales; family Nitrobacteraceae; genus Bradyrhizobium; species Bradyrhizobium sp. P3_C3. The sequence continues at coordinate 106,964 of NZ_JBFUGY010000019.1, forward strand.
CGGTGGTGTCGCCCCAATAGAGATACCTCCGTGCGCAGACGATCGCCCGTTAAGCGTTGTTAAGTGCCGTTGGCAGGTCCGGCGCCTAGGCTTCGGCCATGACGTCCAGCACCGCGTCGGCAAAGGCCTTCGGCGCTTCTTGCGGCAGATTATGGCCGATACCGCCCTTGATGGTCCGGTGCGAATAGCGCCCGGAGAATTTCTTCGCGTATGCGGACGGCTCCGGATGCGGCGCGCCGTTGGCGTCACCCTCCAAGGTGATCGTAGGCACTGCGATCACGGGCGCCTGCGCCAATTTCGCCTCGTCGTCGGCGTATTTCGCTTCGCCTTCGGCGAGGCCCAGTCGCCAGCGATAATTGTGGATTACGATCGCCACATGGTCCGGATTGTCGAACGCCTTCGCGCTACGGTCGAAAGTGGAATCGTCGAAATGCCATTGGGGCGAAGCGAGCTGCCAGATCAGCTTCGAGAAGTCGTGGCGGTACTTGTCGTAGCCCTCGCGGCCGCGCTCGGTCGCGAAATAGAACTGGTACCACCATTGCAGCTCGGCCTTCGGCGGCAGCGGCATCTTGCCGGCCTGCTGGCTCCCGATCAGGTAGCCGCTCACCGAGACCATCGCCTTGACCCGCTCTGGCCAGAGCGCAGCGATGATGTTGGCGGTGCGCGCACCCCAGTCGAAGCCGGCAATCGTCGCCTTGTCGATTCCGAGCGCGTCCATCAGGGCGACGATGTCGGCCGCGATCGCCGCCGGCTGCCCGTTCCGCATCGTCGAGTCGGAGAGGAAACGCGTGCTGCCGTAGCCGCGCAGGTAAGGCACGATCACGCGGCGGCCGGCCGCGGCGAGCAGCGGTGCGACATCGACGAAGGCGTAGATGTCATAGGGCCAGCCATGCAGCAGGATCACGGGCGGGCCATCCGCGAGACCCGCCTCGGCATAGCCGACATTGAGGAGGCCGGCGTCGATCTGTTTCAGGGACGCGAACGCGGTGTTGGCGCCGGGCTTGACGATGGTGGCGGACTTCGCCGGCTTCGCCGTAGCCGTCGTGCTCAGCGCAAGCTGGGTCGCGGCGAGCGCCATCGCAGCCCTGCCGACGAAACGACGTCGTTCGTGGTTGATGTTGTCGGGCATGTGTGCCTCCTGTGGTCGGTGCATTGTGCAAGTCGCCGTCAGCCCTTGTGCCCGTCCAGACGCGCAAGGAAGTCGCGGATCAGCGTGGCGATCTCGTCGGTCGCCTCGTCGAGCGCGAAATGGCCGGCTTCGAGAATGTGGACCGCCGCATCCGGCACATCGTCGCGATAGGCCGACGCGCCGGCGACGGTGAAGGAGGGATCGTATTTGCCCCAGACCACCAGCGTCGGCGGCCGCGTCTTGCGCAGCCACGCCTGCCATTTCGGATAGGAGGCGACGTTGGTCCGGTAATCCAGGAACAGCGTAGTCTGGATCTCGGCCGCGCCGGGACGCGTCAGGAACGCGTATTCGTCGGTCCAGCTATCGGGGTCGTAGCGCTCGGGGTGCGGGCTGGAGCCGAGGTGCCGCTGGCGCGTCGCGGCCAAGGATGTGAAGTTGGCCTTGAGCGCCTCGAGCTCATGCGCCGGATCAGCCCAGTATTTGCGACGCGCTTCCCAGAGCGGGCTCAGTCCTTGTTCATGCGAAACGGCATTCTGGATCATGATGGCGCGAACGCGCTCGGGATGCGCCAGCGCCATGCGGAAGCCGACCGGACCGCCATAGTCCTGCATGAACAGCACGTAGTTGGTCAGGCCGAGCTTGTTCGTCAGCTCGCCCATCACGCCGGCGATGTTGTCAAAAGTGTAGGTGAAGTCGGACGGTGGCGGCGCGCTGCTGTTGCCGAAGCCGGGATAATCAGGCGCGATCAGGTGATATTTGTCGGCGAGCAGCGGCAGCAGAGGCTCCCACATCCGCGACGAGGATGGGAAACCATGGAGCAGCAGCACGGTCGGCGCGTCGGCGGACCCGGCCTCGCGGTAGAAGATATTGAGACCCCCGATATCGATCGTGTGATAGCTGATCGAGCGTCGGCTCGACCGCAGATCCTGTGCCGAGGCCTGCACGGTGGTGCAGGCGAGGGCGGCTGCGAGGGCGAGGGTGGCTGGAATATTCATGTCATCGCTCCGATGTGGGCGTGTCACGTCGAGACGTGCCGGCGCGTCATGCGCCGGCAACCGCTCTGACGGGATTGAGCGGCACGCTCCCACCTTGATCGCTGTTGTGCGCAGCAGCTTCCGATCGCCGGATCACATTCGTAAGCTCCGGCGTAAAGCTTTCGTCATCGTCCTCGATGTGTCCGGTCAGTGCCGGGGCGGTGCTCATTGATGAGCACCGCTCCGATGCGAGCCTGACTTACGCGGCCGACTTCGCCTTCTTGGCCAGGGCGGCGAGCAGCGTCTGCGCGGCCGGGCCGGAGGAGTGCGGATTCTGTCCCGTGATGAGCTGGCCCGCGCTGACGACGTGTACGCCCCAGTTCGCCGTTTTCGAGAAGACCGCGCCGAGCTTCAACATCTCGTCCTCCACGAGGAACGGCACGACATTGGTCAGGCCCACGTCATCTTCCTCGCCGTTGGTGAAGCCGGTCACTTCCTTGCCCTCGACCAAAGGCTTGCCATCGGGGGTCTTGACGTGGCGCAGCGCACCGGTCGAGTGACACACCACCGCGATGGTCTTGCCGGCGGCGAGGAAGGATTCGATCAGCTTGACCGAGTCCTTGTCTTCGGCGAGGTCCCACATCGGGCCGTGACCGCCGGGATAGAACAGCGTGTCGAAGTCTTCCTGCTTGACGCTGTCGAGGCGCACCGTCTTGTCGAGCTGGGCTTCAGCGGCAGCGTCCGCCTCGAAGCGCAGCGTCAGGTCAGTGCGGAACTCGGGCTCGTTGCTCTTGGGATCGAGTGGCGGCCGACCGCCCTTGGGCGAAGCCAGCGTGATCTCCGCGCCGGAATCCTTGAAAACGTAGTAGGGGGCGGCGAGCTCCTCGAGCCAGAACCCGGTCTTGCGTCCGGTGTTGCCGAGCTGGTCGTGGGAGGTGATAACCATAAGAATCTTCATGACGATCTCCTTGAGTGCGTTCGCTGCAATGACGCATTCCCTCGTGGTGGAGGTGCGCCGGCCTCGGTCTCGTTCGAGCACAACACTTGTTCGTTGCTCGTGAGCCCAATGTTGCACCCAAGGCCGCGTGTTAGCTCGTTATGTATTGTTAGGCGTTGAGAGCAGTGAACGGTTCCCGCTCTCGCGCGTCGCCACCGCTATTCGAACACGGCGTCGAAGATCTCGACGTCCATCAGCACGGGCCTGGCGATCACGCTTCCATCAGGCCGCAGCGTCTGCACACGCCGCAATGTCGGCACGACGATGCCGCCGAAGCTGTCATGGGCCCAGGAATAATGTGCGACCTTGTTTCCGAACAGATCGTGATCCGTCCGCCGTTGCAGGGCGTTCTCGTCGAAGTAGAAGATCTGCTCGGGCGCGAGCGTGATCAGGTTCGGCGGGAACTGCGCGCGCAGCCGCCGCCACGTGTCAGCGTTTTCGCGCCACGGCGGAAGCTCCTCCGTGACGACGTCGGGATGGGCGAGCAGAAATGGGTTGGTCAGATAATTCCAGATCGCTACGCCGCAGAAGAAGACGAGGTGCAGTTCGTCCGCGAGCCCAGGAGAGCCGGTCTCGGGAAATGCAGGGCTCGGGTTATCCCACGTGCGCAGGACCTCACCCTCGAGGCTCTCGATCGTGATTGCGTCGGGCTGAAAGCAGCCGGAGTGTTCACCCCCGGTGATGCCGGTGAAGCGGACCGACTGGGCGCGGGTCGAGCCCTCCGCCGTCACGTCCTTGAATTCGCTGGCATGTCCGGCGCTGGAGAACAACGAGCCGCCGACGGAAAGGTGGAGCGTGAATCGGGTCAAGCTATTCCAGCGGGCCATACCGCCGCTGGCATCAATTACATCGTCAAGAAGCGCCATATCCCGCCATATCCACCGTGAAGTGCCACCACCATGGCGGGGCGGATGCGGCTTGGCGTGTTAGAAGTTGTTAGGACTTGCGAGCAGGTGCTTGGACGGTATCCTGTTGAAGATACTGTCAATTCAGCGCGCTCAGGAGCTCCCTGGCGGCCACGAGATCGCGGGTCTGGAGGCCTTCCTGGTATCGCGCGACGAGCGGGGCGAGCAGAGCGCGTGCTTCGCCCGCCTGTCCGGCCTGGCGCCAGACCCGGCCGAGGCTGATCGCCCCCCGCAGCTCCCAGCCGAGCGCGCACTGCCGGCGCGACAGATCGAGCGATTTCCGGAGGCAACTCTCGGCCTCGGCGGTGTTTCCCGACCGGACGAGGATGTCGCCCTTGACCCGGAGCATCTCCGGCATGTCGAAGGATTCGCCATGATCTGGAATCTGCGCAATGGCCTCATTGATCGTGCGCAAGGCCTCGTCCGGCTGGTTCTCCGCGACGAGGCCCTCCGCCAGCGCCGTCGCAAACACCGTCGTCATGATCCGGTGCCGCGTCGCGTACAGCGTGGCCTGGCTGCGGCGAAGATGCTCGATCCCGCCGGCGATGTCGCCGCGGCGAAGCATGAGCTCGCCCTTCTGGCCGATGCCGACGGCGTGATAGGGACCAAGGAAGTGCCGCGCCGAATGGTCGATCAGCCGCTCGATCAGGATTTCGGCATTGGCCCAGTCGCCGACCCAGAGGAACACGTAGATCGTCCAGATCAGGGAGATGCCGAGGGTGAGGGGTTGTTCGAGCAGTTCCGCCTCGCGAACGGTGTATCTCGCCGCCTCGATCGCGCGATCGGGCCGGCCGGTGAGCCAGAGCCCGCGCGCCAGCGCGACCAGCGCGACGATGCGGTCGTCATAACCGAGGTGCCCGATGTTCAGCCGCTGCGAGCCGGGATTGTGCACCATCGCGCTCTCGCAGAACTGCACGGCCTTGTCCTGATTGCCGATCAGATGGTGCGCGACGCCCAGCATCCATTCCACGTTCAGCGCGGCGGCCGGATCATTCAGCTTGCGCGCAACGCTCTCGCCCTGCTCGCCGGTGCCGAGCGCGCCGTGAAAATCCCCGACCCTGGTCAGGTAGATGTGCAATCCGCGCAGCAGCCAGAGCTGCCAGTGCAGATCCTCGAGATCCCGCGCAAGCTGAAGACTTCGTGTGAACGCCGACCGGACCGCTTCGGTATTGCCCTGCGTGAACATCACGGAGACGCCGAGCGCGGCCTGCAACGTCATCTCCTGGCGGCGGTCGATCGAATTCGTATCGAGAGAGACAAGCGCCTGCTTCGTCCAGCGATAGCACTCCGTCAGCAATGTCAGTTCGAGGAAAAACTGGGCCGCCGAAGCCGCCAGATCCACGCCGATCGTCCGGTCGGCGTTATCCGAAAAGCTCCAGGCCAGCGCGGCCCTGACATTGGGCAAATGGTCGGCATAGGGAAGGAAGCCGCCCGCGGTCTGCATGCCCGTGGATTTGAGCGCGATGTCGCGCAGGAAGTCGCGGAAATATTCGGCGTGAGCGCGCGCGACACGGGGCGCTTCGCCGTTCTCGACGAGCTTCGCGCCGGCGAAGGCGCGGGTGGTGTCGAGCAGACGATAGCGCAGCCGCCGCTCCGCAGGTGAGGTTGCGATCAGCGATTTGGAGAGCAGGTTCGAGATCGCCTCGACCGCCTCGGGCTCGCTGATGCCCTGGCTGGACGCAACGGCGAGCGCGGCCTCCATCGTGAATGGCCCGACGAACACCGACAAACCGCGCAGCGTCGCGCTTTCGGCCGCCGGCAACAGATCATAGCTCCAGGCGAGCGCCGCGCTCAGGGTCTGGTGCCGCGGGATCGCGGTACGGCGTCCCCGCCACAGCAGCGCGAAGCGGCTGTCGAGCAGCGAGGCGGTTCCGGCAATGCCATAGGCGTTCACGCGTCCGGCGGCGAGCTCGATCGCGAGCGCGATGCCGTCCAGTCGCCGGCAGATCTCGGCGACAAGCGGTGCATCCTCCTCGCTCAGTTCGAATTCGCCCAGGCTCTCGGCAATGCGTTCCACGAAGAGCTGGCTTGCGGGATAGGCAAGGATCTCGGCGATGCCGAGCCCGTCGCGCTGGGGCGGGCAGTCCAGCGGAAACAACCGGTGGACGCGTTCGCCTTCGGTGCGAAAGGATTCGCGGCTGGTGGCGAGAATGTGCAGCTCGGGCGCCTCCTGGACGATGTGCTCGGCCAAGGGCGCGAGCTCGTCGATGATGTGCTCACAGCTGTCGAAGATCAGCAGCATCCGACGGTTGCGCAGCACCGTCAGCAGGCCCGGCATCGGGTCCTCGGAATTGACGGTCAGGCCGAGCGTGGCGGCGATGGTGCTTGGAACGAGCCTGGCATCCGTCAGCGCGCCGAAATCAACGAAGTTGACCTGACCGTCGAAGGCCTGGAGTTCGCGATGCGCGACGGCGAGCGCGACGGAAGTCTTGCCAATCCCGCCGGGGCCGACAATTGTCACGAAGCGATGCTGCGCAAGCTCGGTGGAAATCCGCTCGACCGCGTCGTCTCGTCCGATCATCCTGGCAAGCGGCGGCGGGAGTATGTGAGGCGACGGGACGGCCGGGCTTGTCCGCGTCTCCGGCGATTCGGACCGGACCAGCGGGCCCGCGAAGCAATAGCCACGGCCGGGCACATTGACGACATAGCGGGAGCCTTCACCGGCATCCCCCAAGGCCTTGCGTAGCGTCGTGATGTGGAAGCGCAGGCTGCCTTCATCGACCGTCACGTCGGCCCAGACGCGCTTGATCAACTCACGCTTGTCGATGACCTCGCCGGCGCGCTCGACGAGAAAAATGAGGATGTCGAGTGCGCGGCCGCCGAGGTGAAGCGGAGCGCCGTCCTTCTCGAGCAGGCGCGACCTTGCGTACAGCCGGAATGGCCCGAAGGAAATCGCCGCATCCTGGTCGTTAGTGTCCACCACGCGCCAATGAATCCAGTGAAGGGGCTGTTGTCCGCATCCTGATCTAGCAGAACGAGGTTATGAGTAAACTGGTCGAAAGTGGCGAAATCGCGCGGCAAGTCATTCGGCCGCACCGGGATGATGCGTGACAAATTTCGCTTAAACGCGAGCGGCTTGGGAAGCGATCGGGACGACCCGTCAGCGTGCTTGACCGTCGAGAGGACGGTCTGGCCGCCAACTTGTGCCGCCGATCATAACAAAATCTTGCAACGTCTAACGAGCAAAACGCGCGCGGTGCATCCAGTATACGCTTCGAATTAGGTCCTAGATCCAACGGGGAGGCTATCATGTCCGCTATCGGCTTGGAGACGAGCGACCATTTCGTTCGTTCTCAGCACATTGCCAGCCTTGATGATCAGTCGCGTGACTGGGAACTGGTGCTGCGGGAATCCCACCATCGGATGAAGAACACGCTGACGCTGCTGGGTGCGTCAGTCCGCCGCGACTTCTCGCGGCCGGGTACCAGGGATATGTCGGGCGCGGTGGACCGGTTCGAGCAGCGCATCGTCGCGTTCGGCAGGCTCTATCAGCTTTTGTCCGACAGCGACAGTCTGACCGCCGTCTCCGTCGAGGCCTTCTTCGAAAACCTGTGCGAGGCGCTCTCCGAGGCAGTGCTGGAACCGGCCGGCATCCGCTGCGAGGCAGCGATCGAGAGCGGGGCGCTGCCGGCATCGCAGTGTCATCGGCTGGCGTTGATGCTGACGGAGCTGGTCACGAATGCCGCCAAACATGCCTTCCCGAACAGGAACGATGCGCTGATCCGGATCGAAATGGCCAACCGCGACGGCGCCTGGCTCTGCACGGTGGCTGACAACGGCATCGGCGCGACCGGTCCGCTTCAGGGCACCGGCAGCCGCATCCTTGAAGGGCTCGCACGCAGTATCGACGCGCGGTTGCAGGGCGAGGCGAACCAGGGCGGCACACGCGTGACGATCGTGATGCCCACTGCCGCTTGAAGCTCGCTTCAATTTCAACTCAGGGAGTTCGACATGGCCGGCACCGAAATCGACCGCGACGCCGCGGCGAGGTCTCCGAACACGTCTTCGACATCGCGTGGCGTTGATCTGAAGCTCGAGATCGTCGTCATCCCCGTGTCGGATGTCGACCGCGCCAAGGCGTTCTACACGCGCCTCGGCTGGCGATTGGACGCCGATTTTGCCTCAGGTGACGAATGGCGCGTGATCCAGTTCACGCCGCCGGGTTCGGCCTGTTCGGTGATCTTCGGCAAGAACGTCACACCGGCAGCGCCCGGTTCGGCGCGCGGGCTGTACCTGATCGTCTCCGATCTGGCGGCGGCGCGACAGGATCTGCTCGACCGTGGCATCGCGGTGAGCGCACCATTCCATGGTGCGGGCGACGTTCACGCCGGTCCGGACGAGCCGTATCTGTTCGGCAGCGTCCGGGTCAGCGGTGCTGACCCGAAGCGCGGCAGCTACAGCTCGTTTGCCTCGTTCAGCGATCCCGACGGTAATGGCTGGCTGTTCCAGGAGGTCACGACGCGACTGCCTGGACGCATCGCTGGTGACGGCACGACGTTTGCCTCAACGGCCGATCTGGCCGCAACCCTGCGACGTGCCGCTGTCGCGCATGGTGAGCACGAGAAGCGCATCGGCGGACACGACGAGAACTGGGCGGATTGGTACGCCGACTACATCGTCCGCGAGCAGGCCGGTCAACCGCTGCCCTCCTGAGTTGTAATGAACACATCGCCTGAATTCACAGACAGGGCGCGCGCCGATTGAACTCGTCGCGCGCCGAGTTGCTTCTGCATCGCGCGTATCGTCATCGTCGCTCGCTTTCCTGCATCCCCCGGACTCGCAACGGCTAACGCGGCCTAACAACCGATAACGAGCTAATTGCCAGGACCTGCGCCAATCTCTCCTCACGACGAACCGACGCGTCGATTTCGAATTCGGTTGGCGTCACCGACCAAAGCCAGGGAGATCCGACATGACAACGCAAGCACGAGCCGACATACTCAATCCCGACCGCCGTCAATTGCTGAGCCAGGCCGCAATGACCGCGGTTGCCGCCAGCGTGGCGAGCCTGCTGCCGCTGCGTCCGGCAAAGGCCGCTCCAAGCGGCGCCATCCGGCCGTTCCGCGTCAGCGTACCCGAGGAAGATCTGCTTGACCTCCGCCGCCGCCTCACAGCGACACGCTGGCCGGATCGCGAGATCGTCGCCGACGAATCGCAGGGCGTGCAGCTCACGACGCTTCAGCAGCTCGTGCGGTACTGGCAGAACGAATACGACTGGCGCAAGATGGAGGCGCGGCTGAACGCCTTGCCGCAATTCGTCACCGAGATCGACGGCGTCGACATCCACTTCATTCACATCCGCTCCCGCCACGAGAACGCGCTGCCGATGGTCGTCACGCATGGGTGGCCGGGCTCGATCATCGAACAGATGAAGATTGTCGGCCCGCTCACCGATCCCACCGCGCATGGCGCGAAGGCTGCGGATGCATTCGACCTGGTGATCCCCTCGCTTCCCGGCCACGGCTTCTCCGGCAAGCCGACGGAGCTCGGCTGGGATCCCCAGCGCATCGCGCGCGCCTGGATCGTGCTGATGAAGCGCCTCGGCTACAACCGCTACGTGGCGCAGGGCGGCGATTGGGGCAATGCCGTCACGGAGCAGATGGCGGTGATCGCACCGCCGGAGCTGCTCGGCATTCACACCAACATGCCCGCCACCGTTCCCGACGACATCGCCAAGGCGCTTCAGCCCGGCGGGACGCGGCCGTCAAACCTCTCGGCCGACGAGCGCATTGCCTACGACCAGCTCGACGATTTCTACAAGCACGGCCTCGGCTACGCCTTCGAGATGTCGAACCGGCCGCAGACGCTCTATGGCCTCGTCGACTCGCCGGCCGGTCTTGCATCCTGGATGCTCGATCACGACGCACGCAGTGCTGCGATGATCGCGCGGGTGTTCGACGGCAAGACCGAAGGCCTGTCGCGGGACGACGTGATCGACAACATCACGCTCTACTGGCTCACCAACACCGCGGTGTCGTCGGCGCGGCTCTACTGGGAGAACAAGCTGGTGTTCTTCGCGCCCAAGCACATCAATATCCCGGTCGCCGTCAGCGTGTTCCCTGACGAGATCTATGCCGCGCCGCGCAGCTGGGCCGAGAAGGCCTATCCGAAGCTGATGCACTACAACCGCCTCGACAAGGGCGGCCACTTCGCGGCCTGGGAGCAGCCCGCGCTGTTCTCTGTGGAAATGCGCACCGCGTTCCGCCCGCTGCGCCAGTCGATCTGAACCGAGCAGGGGACGCGCGCTGCCGTGCGTTCCATTTTCGAACATACATGTCAGGAGTGCCAACAATGAACCGCCCCGTACAGATCTTCACCACCGAGGACATTCGCCTGGAGCGCCGCCTGCCGACATACTGGCGTGTCACCTTCGACATGCCGCCGGTGAACATCTTCGGTCCAAAGCACCTTCCGCTGCTCAACGACATCATCACCGCGATTGAGACCGATCCGGACGTGAAGGTGGTCGTATTCGACAGCGCCGTCGAAGGCTTCTTCATCACGCATTACGACTTCCTGGCGCCGCTTGAGGACTCGCTTCGCGTTCCACCCGGGCCGACCGGCCTGCAGGCGCTGCCCGACATGCTGGTGCGCCTCAGCCGCGCGCCGGTCGTCTCCATTGCCTCGATCCGGGGCCGTGCGACCGGGGTCGGCAGCGAGCTCGCGCTGGCGAGCGACATGCGCTTTGCCAGCCGCGAGAAGGCGATCCTGTCGCAATGGGAGGTCGGCGCGGGACTCGTGCCCGGCGGCGGACCGATGGCCCGGTTGCCGCGGCTGATGGGCCGAGGCCGCGCGCTCGAAGTGTTGCTCGGTGCCGATGACATCCACGGCGATCTCGCCGAGCGTTACGGCTACGTGAACCGTTCGCTGCCGGATGCGGAGCTCGACGGCTTCGTCGAGGCGCTCGCCATGCGCATTGCGTCGTTCGACAAGGAGGCTATCGCCGAGACCAAGCGTCTCGTCGATGTTGCGAGCCTGCCGCCGGATGACGAGATCAAGCCGGAGTGGGACGCGTTCCTGGCCGCGCTCGGCCGTCCTGCCAGCCAGACCCGCATGAAGGCGCTGATGGCGCGCGGCTTCCACCGCGCCGGCGACGTCGAGAACCGGCTGGGCTTCCATGTGGGTCAAATCAGCGGCTAACGGAACCGCTGTGGCGTTCGGCCGGTTGGAGGAGTGACAGGCGGTCGTGCCAATGTCGCTTTCCTCCGCTACCGAGCGCCGGTGCCAAAGACCAACTTAAAAACCAACAAGGAGAATTGAGATGATCCGCAAGGCAACAGCAGTCTGGAAGGGCACCGGTCGCGACGGCACCGGCCATCTGTCGAGCGAATCCGGCGTGCTCGCCGGGACACCCTATTCGTTCAAGACCCGCTTCGAGAACGAGAAGGGCACCAATCCCGAGGAGTTGATCGCCGCGGCCCATGCCGGTTGCTTTACCATGGCACTGGCCTTCGGCCTTCAGCTCGCCGGCTTCACGCCGGACGAGCTGTCGACGGAAGCCGCCATCACGCTCGAGCCGGAAGGCAAAGGCTTCAAGATCAGCAAGTCGGCACTGACGCTTCGCGCCAAGGTGCCGAACCTTGACGACGCAGGTTTCGCCAAGATCGCCGGCGAGGCCGAGAAGAACTGTCCGGTGTCGAAGGTGCTCAACGCCGCGATCACGCTCGACGCCAAATTGACCTGATCCAACACAGGGAGCGGTGCCATGCCTCGCCAAGATCTCTCTCGCCAAGATCCGCCTCGTCAAGATCTGCCTCGCCAGCATCAGCCGGATGAAGACAGGTTCCGGGCGATTTTGCCCGAGGACATCGCTTGGCAACCGTTCCCTGCGTTCCCGCCGGGCGCGCGGCTGGCGGTGATGGTCGGCCATCCCAATGAACCCGGACCTTACGTGGTCCGGGTGAAGGTGCCCGGGGGCACGAAGCTGATGCCGCACAAGCATCCGGAAGATCGCATCTACACGGTCATGTCGGGTGTGTTCTACATCGGCCTCGGCGAGCGTTTTGATGGCGACCAGGTGAAAGCCTATCCGCCGGGCAGCGTCATCGTGCTGCCCGGCGAGACCTGGCATTTTCACTGGGCGAAGTCCGGCGAATACGTCACACAGGTCTCCGCCATCGGGCCGCTGGGCCTCGAATATCACGATGACCATGATGACCCGCGCTTGCATCCGGCAGCGGACAAGCGCTGACTATCTCGACGAAACCAATGGAGCATCAGATGACGACAGAGCGTGCAGTTTTGGCCGGAGGCTGCTTCTGGGGCATGCAGGATCTGATCCGCAGGCAACCGGGGGTGATCTCCACCCGTGTCGGTTACACTGGCGGGCATGTGAAGAACGCCACCTATCGCAATCACGAGGGCCACGCCGAGGGGATCGAGATCATCTTCAATCCCGCGAAGACGAGCTTCCGGACCATGCTGGAGTTTTTCTTCCAGATCCACGATCCCACCACGCTCAACCGCCAGGGCAATGATCTGGGCACGAGCTACCGCTCGGCAATCCTCTATACGAGTGACGAGCAGAAGAGAGTCGCCGAAGACACCATCGCCGATGTCGAGGCGTCAGGCCTCTGGCCCGGCAAAGTGGTGACCGAGGTCGCGCCCGCAGCGGAGTTCTGGGAAGCCGAGCCCGAGCATCAGGATTATCTCGAGCGCTATCCCGATGGCTACACCTGCCACTTCATCCGGCCCGACTGGAAGCTGCCAAGGCGCGCGGCCGCCGTGGGAGGCTAAGCGGATTGTCGCGTAAGGGCGCCGAGGGCCTTTGACGAGGAGTGCAAATGTGCGAACTCCCCTCATCGTACGATCACGAGAATTCCTCGGGGCTCAATGCGCCTCCGACCGGCGTCGGCAGATCACTGTCACCGCCTTGCGGGCGACCTCCCTCAGATCGGCGCGGCGTGCGCCGGCGCGGGCGCGGATGGCGATCGTCTGCATCGTGGCGGCGGCAAGGATCGCGAGTGCAGCCGGATCGGCCTCGCGATCCAGCTCGCCCTTGTCCTGCGCCAGGCGGAAGCGGGCCTCGAAATCGGCATCGATCGCGCGTAGTCCCGTCGCAACGCTGCTCCGGATCGCCGCATCCTCGGCGACTTCGGTCACCGCGGTACCGACCACGAAGCAGCCACGCGCTGATCCCTTGCCGGAAAAGTAGATCGACAGCGCCGCGTCATAGGCCAGCATCAGCGCTTCGTCCAAGGGATGGTCCCCTGCGAGAGCCTCGCGCGTTGCGGCGAGGCTGATCTCCCAATAGCGCGCCAACGCCTCGAGATAGAGCGCGTGCTTGTTGCCGAACACCGCGTAGAGGCTCGGTGGGCTCATGCCGGTCGCGGCCGCGACCTTGTCCAGGGACGTGCCGGAATAGCCCGTCCTCCAGAACGTTTCTGTCGCCCGCTTGAGGGCCGTCTCAGTGTCGTAGGCGGGTGGCCGTCCCCGGCGCGCCGGGCCCGTCTCGCTCTTTTTCCGTGCCATGTCGTTCGAACCTGGTTGCCATGTTCCACACGTATATTTGTATGGATCGTTATAAAAATCAATGGCCGCGCGGCTTGATCGCTGCATCGGGGTACAATATTTGTAACGAACGTTAGTAAATGAGATAGGGACGAGGACGATGGGTTTGAACTTTGCGCCAATCGCCGGCTGGCTGGGCGATCGCAGCTTCCGCGGGAGCGAGGCCGCCGCGCTGTGGTTCGGAGCGGATCTTGCCAGGCGGCTGCGCCGGCCCCTGATGCTCGTGGTGCCCGCCGCGGCTGCCGTGTTCGGCGCCTTCATGTATCTGGCGCAGGAACAATTTGTCTCGACCGACGATGCGTTCGTGCGCGCCGCGAAAGTCACCATCAACGCGCGGGTGTCCGGCCAGGCGGTCGAGATCGCCGTGCGCGACAACGAGCGCGTCCGGCAGGGCCAGGTGCTGTTTCGAATTGACCCGGAGCCCTACCAGATCGCCGTCGATCAAGCCGAAGCCCGGCTCGGCAGCGCGCGGCTCCAGATCGACTCCCTCAAGGCGACCTACCGCCAACAGCAGGCGGAGCTGCAATCGGCGAAGGACTCGGCCTCTTTCGACGAGCGCGAGTTCGACCGCAAGAGGATGCTGGTCGCCTCCGACTTCACGCCGCGCGCGGTCTACGAGCGGGCCGAGACCGATCTCAAGGTCGCGCGCCATCGGGTGGCATCGATCGAACAGCAGATCGCCAATACGGTCGTCGCGCTCAACGGTGACCCCGACATCGATGTCGACCGCCACCCGACGGTCCGCGCGGCCAGGGCGCAGCTCGATCGCGCGCGGCTCGACCTCTCCTACGCCACGGTGAAGGCGCCCGACGACGGTATCGTGACCAAGGTCGACGATCTGCAGATCGGCGGTTTCGTCAACGCGGGCGCGCCCACGTTCTCACTGATGTCGAGCCGGGACGTCTGGATCGAGGCGAATTTTCGTGAGACGGGCCTGACCCACAYGCGGCCGGGCCAGGAGGCGAGGATCGACGTCGACGCCTATCCGGATGGAAAATTCAAGGCGCATATCGTCAGCATGAGTCCCGGCACCGGGTCGGACTTCTCGATCCTGCCGCCGGAGAATGCGACCGGGAATTGGGTCAAGGTCGTGCAGCGGCTGCCGGTGCGCCTCGAGCTCGACGATTCCGATCCGACCCGGCCGCTGTTCTCCGGCATCAGCGTGACGGCGCGGGTCGACACCGGCCATCGTCGCAACTGGCTGCATCTGCTCCAGCCTGCGCTTGCGACGGAGGTCAAATGAGTACGACCCTCCCATCGACCGCGACCGGCGGTCATCATGCAATCTCGGCGGCCGCCCTGATGGCGACCTACATGCAGGCCGTCAACATTTCGATCCCGAACGCCGCGCTGCCGCACATCCAGGCCACGCTCTCGATGGCCAATGACGAGGTCGGCTGGGTGTTCTCCTCGTATATCGCTGCAAGCGCCGTGACCATGTCGATCACCCAATGGCTCGCGGGACGCTATGGCCGCAAGGCGGTCTATCAAGCAGCCCTTGCCGTCTTCACGCTTGGTCTTGTCCTCGACACGCTGGCGACGACGTCGATCCAGTTCGTGCTGGCGCGGATTCTTCAGGGCGCGGCCAGCGGACCACTTGCGCCGCTCTCATTGGCGATTCTGCTAGAGGCGACGCCGGCGGCGCGACAAGCGCGCATGGGCCTGGCATTGACGGTCTGCTCGCTGCTCGGCATCAGCACCGGCCCCGCTCTTGGTGGCTGGCTCAGCGAATATTACGGCTGGCCGTCGATCTTCTATGTCAGCCTGCCCATGACGGCCTTCATCGCCTTGACGATGGCGCTGTTGCTGGGCGAGAAGCGGGCAGAGCGGAGCCAGCCCTTCGACGTCTTCGGCCTGACGACCTTCTCCGCCGGCATGATCGGGCTGCAGATGCTGCTGGATCGCGGCGAGCGCCTCGAATGGTTCGCCTCGACGGAGATCTGGGTTGAAGCGATCGCCTCGGTCCTGGGATTCTATCTCTTCATCGTGCACGTTCTGACGAAGAAGGAACATTTTCTCCGCACGGCGCTGTTCAGGGATCGCAATCTCGTCCTCTCGACGGTGATCTCCTTTGCGCTCGGCTTCGTCCTGCTGCCGACATTGGCATTGACGTCCCCGATGCTGGAGGAGTTGCTCAACTACCCTGTCGATACCACCGGCTACATGAGTATGCCACGCGGCGTGGCGCTGGTGGGAGCGCTCGTGCTGACGAGCCTGGTTCCGGGACAGGTCGACTACCGGCCGTTCCTCATGGGTGGAATGGCGCTGGTGGTCTATGCCAACTGGCTGATGCTCGGCTATTCGCCGGCGATGGATTGGCGGCCGGTCGTCGAAGCAGGTTTCCTCCAGGGCGCAGGTCTCGGCATGTTGTTGCCGGCGCTGGTGAGGGCCGCGTTCGGAACGCTCGATCCGAAGCTTCGCCCTGAAGGCAGTGCGCTGATCAACCTGTCGCGCCTTTACGGCAGCACCATCGGCATCGCGGTGGTCCAGCTGTTCTTCTATGCCAACACTCAGGCCGTGCATATCGCGCTCGCCAAGCATCTCACGCCTTATCGTGTCGCGGCGAATGTCACGGGCCCGATCGGGAAGCCAGGCCTTGCCGCCCTCAACGGCATGGTCACGCGCCAGGCGGCCACGGTCGCGGTCATCGATCAGTTCGAGATCCTGATGTTCGCCATGCTCGTCGTGATCCCGCTGGTGTTCTTTCTTCGTAGGCCGCGTCCCGTCGGCTAACGCCGGAGAGTCGTGAAAAAGTGTCCGCAACCTCGATCGCTTGGTCCGCATCGCGCGGCCAGCAGTCAACAAGGAGTATCACCATGACGACCTCCGATTCACTTCGTTACACGAGAATTCCCACGCATGAGGCCGTGACGATTCCCGCAGTCGGATTTGGCACGCTCATTCCCGATCCGCACGTGACCCGGCAGGCCACCAGGGCTGCATTGGAGGCCGGATTTCGACATCTCGATTGTGCCGAGCGCTATCGCAACGAAGCGGCCGTCGGCGAGGCGATGCAGGATGCGTTCAAGGCGGGCACGCTTCGGCGCCAGGACCTGTTCGTTACGACGAAGCTATGGAACACCAATCATCGGCCGGAGCGGGTCAGGCCTGCCTTCGACGCCAGTCGCAGACGGCTGCAACTCGACGAGATCGATTGCTACATCATCCATACCCCCTTCGCCTTTCAACCCGGTGACGAGCAGGACCCGAGGGACGCGAGTGGCCATGTGATCTATGATTCAGGCGTGACGTTGGCGGAGACATGGGGGGCGCTAGAGCGCCTCGTCGACGAGGGGCACTGCAAGTCGATCGGGCTGTCGGACATCACCTTGGCGAAGCTGCGCGAGATCGTCGAGGTCGCGCGGATCAGGCCTGCCATGGTGCAGGTCGAATCGCATCCGTACCTGCCCGAATGGGACCTGCTCGACTTCTGTCGGGAGCATGGAATTGTGCTGCAGGCGTTTGCCGCGCTGGGACACGCCATGAAGCCGAACCTCCTCGCTGACCCCGTGATCACCGCCATCGCGGAACGCCTGCACAAGACGTCGGCTCAAGTCGCCCTGGCCTGGGCCGTCCAGCGCGGCACGGCTTTCCTGACGACCTCAACCAATCCTCGGCGGATCGAGGAAAACTTCGATATTTCGACGCTGCCTGAAGACGCCATGCGGGAGATGCGGGACCACATCACGACGAATGTCCGCTTCAACACAGTGGTCGAGACCGGCGTGCCCGGATTCATTCCGCGGGCAGGATGAGCGAGCGGTGTGGTACGAAGGCCGAAGGCCTTCGGCCGGCCTCGTCAAGTCCGGAGTTGCGCGATCAAATCGCGCGCGCTGCGGATATCGGCGATGCCGGCGCCCTCGCTGAACGGCCCGCATGCACGTTCGAGAATTACCAGGGCTTCTGCATTCTGGCCGGCTCCGATCATGAACCGCGCGAGGCTGATCGCCCCGCGCAGCTCCCAGAATCGCGCGCCCTGCTGGTTGGCAATGTCCATGGCCTCGCGAAAGCGCGCCTCGGCGCCCCCCGCATGCCGCGGGCTGTTGAGCAACAATTCGCCCTTGATGCGGATCAGTTCCGGCAGATACCACAGCTCCTGCCGGTCGTTGCAGCGGGTCAGGACGTCCTCGATCACGTCGAGGCCACGGTCGACCTGGTGGGCCTCGCCGGAGCACGCGGCGAGTTCGCCGAGCAGCGGAAGAAAGCGCGGCAGGAAACGCGCATCGCCGGCGCGATTGAGCTCTTCGCGCAGCAGCGGCAGGCCGGTTGCGACGTCGCCACGCCTTACGATGACCGCCGCGTTGAAGGCCCGTGCCCACAGGCCCCACAGCCGGATGGCGTGGCGCTCGGTGTGTTCGAGCAGCTCGCTGCCGTGGCGCTCCGCGGCCTCGAAATCGCCGGACCAGAAGGCGATCGGGCAGGCGGCTTGCCCCAGCACGCTACAGAAAGTCAGCGCGTGGCCGTTGGCACGACCTTCCTCGATGTTTCGGGTGGCGAGCGCCTGAGCCTGATCGGCGAGGCCCTGAAGCCACAGGATGCGGGCCCGGAAATATTGCGTCGATATCCTGAGGTCGAGCGGGAAGATCTTCGGCTTCTCCGCCAGCACATGCAGCGACGCGTTCACGCGGTCGATGCGCAGCCGTGCGTCGTTCTGATCGCCGAGATAATGCAGCGCCACCGCCATCAGCCGGTCGCCCAGCATGAGATCGGTCCTGTCCGGCGAGTTCGCCGCTGCATTCGCAAACCGGTCGGCGAGCGCACGGGCCTTGCCGAACTGTCCGTTGTTGAACTGGTCGATGCACAAGCCCCAGAGCGCGCGCAGCCGGAAGTCCTTGTCGTCGAGCCTGTCAGCCAGCTCCAGGGTCGTCTCGAGGATCGGACGCGCCTCGCGGGCGCGGCCCTCGCCATACATCAGCGACCAGCCGAGCGCCGACAGGAGTTGCATGCGAATGCGATCGTCGCCGCCGCTGTCGCCGAGCGCGGTGAGCGCCGTCTTGGCGCGCTCGCGGCATTCGGCGAACAGGGACAGGCGGACCCACAGCGTGACGGCAGCCGCCGTCAGCGCGATCCCGAGTGCGGCGTCACCGTCGGGCCCGAAGGCCCAGTTCAATGCGGCGCGCACATTGTCTAGCTCCGCGCCATAGATGCTCAGCCATTCCGGCAGCGGCGTCGATGTATCGGCCTCCGCGCGCTCGAAGAAGTCGCGAAAATGCTCTGCATGACGGCGCGCGAACTGACCGGTCTCGCCGAGCTCGTTCAGCTTTCCATGCGCATAGGTGCGTGTGGTGTCGAGCAGGCGATAGCGCAACGTTCGCGAGCCGGATGGCGAGATCAGCGATTTGGTGACGAGGCTGTCGATCGCCTCCAGCGTTTCGGACGCGCCGAGGCCGTCGCCGGCGGCTACCGCGGCAGCCGCCTCCGGCGCGAAGGGCCCGGCAAAGACCGACAGGCGTCGCAGCGTGGCACTCTCGGCGGGAGGTAGCAGATCGTAGCTCCAGTCGAGCGCCGCGGCGAGCGTCTGATGTCGTGGTACGGCGGTGCGCCGACCCCGCCACTGCAACGAGAAGCGGCTGTCGAGCAGCGACGCCGTGCCGGCAATACCGTACGCATTGACACGGCCGGCCGCGAGCTCGATCGCGAGCGCAATGCCGTCGAGGCGCCGGCAAATGCTCGCGACGAGCGGCGCTTCCTCCGCACTGAGCTGGAACGGACCCGAGCTCTGCGCAATGCGCTCGACGAAGAGCTGGGCCGCGGGGTAAGCGAGGACCTCGGCGACACCCAGGTCCTCGCGCTCCGGCGGGCAATCCAGCGGGAACAGGCGGAAAATCCGTTCGCCGTCGCTCCGGAACGACTCGCGGCTGGTTGCGAGAACGCGAAGCTGCGGTGTGTCGCGAACGATGCGCTCGACGAGCGGCGCCAACGCATCCAGCACATGCTCGCAGCTGTCGAAGATCAGCAAGGCTGGGCCGGTCTTCAGAAATGTCAGCAGGGCCGGCGTCGGATCCTCCGCGCTGATGGTCAGTCCCAGTGCGGAGGCGATGGTGGTCGCGATATGGCTGGCGTCCCTCAGCGGACCGAAGTCGACGAAGAATACGCGCCCGCCGAAATCCGCCGATCTGCGATGCCCGACGGTGACGGCGACGGCGGTCTTGCCGATGCCGCCGGGGCCGACCACCGTCATGAAGCGATGCAGCGAAAGCCCGTTCGATATCTTCTCGACGATCTCCTCCCGTCCGACCATTTTCGAGAGCGGCGAGGGAAGGGAACGGGGAGGTGCGATGTTCACGGCGGGCTGAGCGGCCGGCGGGGCCGCGTGAGCGAGCGAGGCGACAAAGCAGTAGCCGCGGCCGGGCACATTGACGACATAACGGGCCGACTTGCCGGTATCGCCCAGCGCCTTGCGCAGTGCCGCGACGTGGAAGCGCAGGCTGCCCTCGTCGACATTGACGTCGGCCCAGATGCGCTTGACCAGCTCTCTCTTGTCGATGACTTCGCCGGGGCGCTCGGCGAGGAAGATCAGAATATCGAGCGCGCGGCCGCCGACGTGAAGCGGCGAGCCCTCCTTCTCCAAGAGCCGCGACTTCGGAAATAGTCGAAATGGCCCAAAGGAAATGGCCGAGTCTTCGGTACGATCTGGCACGCGCCATTGCCCCCGCAACGGGAGTCAAAATGTATTACTTTTTGGTCTATCAGAACGAGGCGTACAGTAAACTGGCCGAAAGCAGTGGGCAGAGCTGGTAGCCCTGCGCGCATGGCTTCGATCGGTCGGTCCGCCGAAATAACCCTTAAGAAGTAAAGGGTTATGGTGACATGACAGGGCGATGACACCGGTGCCCTCACCCGGATGGCGCATTGACGGCGGTAGCAGATTGCTGAGACTGGATGGTTCGGGAGCCGGTCCCGCCTCGACATCGACTTCCGGAATTCGAACATGGCTTCCTTCTCGCGGCGACGATTCGTCCATGCGCTATCGGGCGCAGCGGCGCTGGCGGCGATCCCGCGCAGCGGACAAGCCGCTGATTATCCGTCTCGTCCCATTCGCCTGGTGCTTCCGTACGGAGCCGGCGGAGCGGGGGACCAGATCGGGCGTCCCTGGGTGGACAAGATGTCGTCGCTGCTTGGGCCGACCTTCGTGGAGTATATCGGCGGTGCGGGCGGCGCGATCGGGGCTGCGACGGTCGCGCGCGAGGAGCCCGACGGCTATTCGCTGCTGCTCGGCAATGGTAGCACCCAGGTCATCATTCCCCTGACCTCGAAAAATCCCGGCTATTCCGTCGACGATTTTCGCGCCATCTATCGCTTGATCAGCAGTGCACTGGTTTTCGCGGTCCATCCGTCGGTGCCTGCCACGGATCTGCGTGAGCTGATCGCCTACGCGAAGGCCAATCCGGGAAAGCTGTCCTACGGGACACCCGGCATCGGCACCGGCAATCATCTGGTTGGCGAATCCTTCAAGCAGCAGGCCGGCGGGCTGGATATCGTCCACGTTCCGTATCGGGGCATCTCGCAGGCAACCAACGACCTCGTCAGCGGTCAGATCTCGCTGATCATTGCCGTCATGTCCGTTCAATTGCAGCAACTGGCTCAAACCGGGAAAGTGAGGCTGCTGGCGGTCACCACCGAAACGCGGCTGAGCGGGGCGCCGGAGATTCCGACCGCCGTTGAATCCGGCATGCCCGACATCCGCTACGGGGGATGGTTCGGCCTGTTCGCGCCCAAGGACACGGACGATGCGGTCATCGACAAGATCGCGCAAGCGACACGTCTCGCCATGGCCGATCCGGCGCTTCAGGCAAGCTACCGCGCGCAGGGCATGGAGCCGGACGGCGATTCGAGCCCGGACAAATTCCAGCGTATTGTCGATGCGACGACGGCAAGCCTGGCGCCCGTGATCAAGTCGATCGGGCTGAGCAATTTGTGAGGCCGCTCAGGCCTCCACGCGCGACGTCTGCCGGCCCTCCGCCGTGACGATGCGGGCCGACAGCGTGACGAGACCCATCAGCGCGGCCAGAAGCCAGAATGCAGTCGGCAATCCGCCAAGGCGTGCGACGAAGCCGACGCCGGCGGGGCCGATCAGGATGCCGGCATAGCCGGCTGTCGTGATTGCGGCGACGGCGAGCCCCGTCGGCATCACCGTTTGCCGCGCCGCCCGGCGGAACAGCACCGGCACGAGATTCGATGCACCGAGGCCGATCAGCAGGAAGCCGCCGATGGCGACCGCCGCTACGGGCGCCATGAGTAGGACTACGAAGCCCGCGATTGCAATGATGCTGCCCCAGAACAATGTCGTGCGATCCCCGATGCGTGCAACGACAGCGTCGCCGCCGAGCCGCCCCGCGGTCATCGCGATCGAGAACACGATGTAGCCGATCCCGCCTTGCGTCTCCGAGACGAGGCCCGCGCCGATGACGAGCAGCGCCCCCCAATCGAGCATCGCGCCCTCGACGAGGAAAGTGATGGCGCCGAGCAGCGCTAGCAGGAGCACGGAGCCATGCGGCAGCACGAAGAGCGGTCCGTCCAGCACCTGCACCGAACGAAGCAGGCGCGGCCAGGCCGCCAGCATCGCGACCAGCATCAGCACGGAGCAGATCAGCGTGCAGGCGAGCGCGCCGAGTTGCAGCGAAAGCAGCGCAGTCATCAAGGCTGATCCCGCGAAGCCGCCGATGCTGAACAGCGCGTGGAAGCCGGACATCAGCGGGCGGCCCGCGTCGCGCTCCACCTCGACCGCGTGGATGTTCATGGCGACGTCGATGGAGCCGAGCGCGGCGCCGAAGGCGAACAGGGCCAGCGCCAGCGTTGCCGGCGAGCTCGCGATCGCCAGCAGGGGCAGCACCAGCGCCAGACCGAGCCCGCCCGCAATGATGATCGGCTTGCTGCCGTAGCGCGCGCTCATGACTCCGGTCAGAAGCATCGCGACGACCGAGCCGATGCCGAGGCTGAGCAGGAGCAATCCAAGAACGCCGTCATCGACGCCGAGCCGCGTCTTTGCGAACGGCACCAGCGGCGCCCAGCACGCGATGCCGAAGCCCGCGACGAGAAAGGCGAGCCGCGTCGCGAGGCGCGTTGCCGGCCGGTCGGCAGAATGCATGGGAACTCCGGGGAAGCAGTGGCGGGGCGATCGACAAGCCCTGAGATTGCCGCGCCTTTATGTCCGAGGCATGCTCGAATTGTCGCAGACTGTGCTCAACAACGGCGCGACGTCAACCTAGGTTCCGAAGCGTGTTGCGTTCGGGACGATATTCGTAAGCGCGCCGCCGGATTCGCGAGCGCGCCGCCGGGCCCGGCCGTCGGGCAAAACACCGGGTCATTCCGAGCTGCGCCGGTGTCAAGCCGCGCTTGCAAGAATATTCCACTTTACCGAAATTCGGAAATGGCGTATGTGTCGCCCATCCCGGCTCACCAAGAGGGGCGATCTTGTGTCGTCACGTGTCATGTGTCGCGAGCCGGGCTTGCGGTGGACGCGACAGCGTCGGGCGCGAGAGGTTAAGGGCAGGGCGGATTGCTCTCCGTGAGCCCAGAACTTCGTGCCGGATGAGCGGCGCTGTCAGGTTCGTCTCGTCTGTAAGTTTCCGGCTCCGTCGACAGGGCTGGAAAAACTGCGGCGAAATGGCGGGCCGTGCGTACGGCAAAACCGTGTGGTCCTTTCCGCAAGCGCTGTTTTCGGCCGGTTAAAAGCGGTGAAAGTACCTGAAACTAAAGGTATATTTCGGTTTTAGTCGCACTAACGAAAGGCCCGCCCGAACCTGCCGGGCCCTATCAGGCCCTAGTTTCACATCCTGCCGTTGGGCGCGAGTTGGAGTTCGGGAAGCTTAAGCCGCTCGAACGGCCTGAGGATCGCGGCGCGCCCCATGCGGTGGCCCTGCGATCCGCGCGCGCTGTACGGCCTTCCCGGGCCTGCGCTGCGGCCCGGTTGCCGTGGTTGGCCCGAATGAACGGACTACTTTTTCTGCTCGGTGGTGGTTGTAGTGGTCGGGGTGCCGTCGCGCGCGTCCCGTCGCTCGTCGCGTCCTGTGCGCCGGTCTTGACGCCGTTCTGTGCGTCCGGTCCGGCGTTCCTGGCGCCTTTCTGTTCGCCCGCTTCGCCGCTCCTGACGGCGCTCTGTCCCAGACATCGGCGCGTCTGCGGGCGGCGTCGTGGGCGTGGCGGGCGCCGTGGTGGTCTGAGCTTCCGCCTCTGACACCGCCAAAATTGCGGGCGAGGCCATAAGCCCAAACACGGCCGCGTATCCAAGGAAAGTGAGTGCGTTGCGACGACAGACCTGTTTCGGCTCCGAACGTTCACTCATCGTCAGGCTCCCGGTTGCTGTTGCCCCAGAGCATGGCACCTGAGGTCGAGAGCCGGCGCTTGATCTAGATCAAATAGGCGCAGTTGCACCCGGCAGCGTGCCAACGTCGTCAAAGATTACTTTTTGGTCGGCCCGCTGCTCTCATTTACTTCGTCAGCTTCAAGCCACGCTGGAATTTCCGGCGACGGGATTGACGTTCTCGGCAGGTGGGGGATCATGGTCCCCGCGGTGACGACCAATCCCTCGTTGAATTTGGTTCGCGCAAAATCCTTCGCTTCTGCTTCGGTTTCAAACGTCTTGGTTAAGCGCGGATGTCGCCGTCTTAACAGCGTGCCATCCGGCGGCACTTCAAAAGTGACGTACCAAGTGTGTTTCATGCCGTGATGCCGCCCCCGGTATCGGTCGCCTGCGCCCGCGCCGGGGGCGATAAAAAAGCCGCCACCGGGACGAAGCGGTGACGGCTTCTTTCTCGCTCGTGACCGCGAAACAAGTCTTTACCGCCCCGCCCCAACGCGATTGACGCCGCCATTTGCATTGCCACCGGCGTTATGACGGACCGCAGCGCGCGCCACCGGACGAGGCCTCAGCACGACGCCTGCCCGGGCAACGCAACCCACTGGATATTCAACGTACTGGCAGTACACGACCGCCTGGGCTGGCGCTGGATTGAGMGTGACACCTGCAAGCCCCAACAGGGCGCTAGCAGCAATCCCGGCAACAGTCGCTGACTTGATCGAAAGACGCTTCTCCGGATGCATGTTGGACCTCCCTCTTCGCGCTTGCGTCACTGAAAGGTGACGGGAGCCGCCTCAGGTGCGGCTGAACATGGCATGAGCGCTAAAGGATCGCTGACGTTGACCTAGATCAACGGAGGGTCTGTGCGCTGTTGCCCCTCCCGGTGTCCGCCCTATGGCCCGGCGCTGGCGGCGCGCTGTACGGCCTTCTGCCGGGCCTTGGCGGTGCCGTAGGCCGCCTGTCGCCGTTGCGGTGACGTGCTGCCGCGCTCGACGGGTGATGAGGCGACGCCGCGCTAAGGGTTCTCCTCGCTGTGTTCTTCGAGCAGCTTCCGGGTAGCCTTGATGCGGGCGGAGACGTTCTGAAGCGTTGCGTCCGAACTGATACCTTGCGAATGCAGGAGCATCCACAGGGCTTCGGCAAGGATGACTTGATTTTCTAAAATGGCGCGTTGGATTTTATCCATCATCATCCATGCTCCGTTGGTTGCCGTCCGCTGTCGGTCGCCTGTCCGCGCCGTGATGCTGGCGCGGTCGAGCGCGCGGCTTCGATCAAGTTGCAGATTTTGCGCTTTTGTCCCAAGAACAGAACTGCGCTTGCGTTGCGCGGCGGCTGGCGATGGTGACGCGGTGGCGCTGCCGGTGCGAGCCGCTGCCCGTGGGCACTGAGGGCGTTACGCCCGCTTCGCCGTCTTGGAAGCTTCGATCATCGCAAGCTCAACATGATCGGCAAGGCTGGTCAGATGCAGGGCCAACATATCGAACATTTCCCGCTTGGTCGGGACAGTGGCAAGATCGCGGATTAGCGCGGCCTCAGCAGCATCCTTCCGAAGCTTTTCAAGAGCCGCTTGATAATCCCTCATGGAGTTGCTTTGGGCGGCCGCTGGGCGGTTGACCCTAAGCTTTCGTTCAGCCAGTCCGCCGTATCGGCCCCGGACGCCTTGCGGAGCAGTTTGTCTTTTTCTGCCCCGGGGGGAAGAAGCGCCGCAACTTCGCGCGCCGTCTTGGCGAATGACGCAAGACGATCTTGCAGCGGCACTTGTTGCTTGAAACGACGCCGTTTCATGGCGCGCTCCTTTCTTCAAGAGGAAGGCGGGAAGCGCAACCGGCGTTCACATCACCGATAAGAGCCTATGACCGGGCGGTGATGCAGGACCAACACTCTTCGAGCAAGTCTGTTCCGGGCCCGCTCAGTCAAAGAGGACCGGGGCCATGACCAATCGGTCGTCAGGGTCCTGTGGAGGGCGCGAGTTCCTGCGGGGACCGCGCGACGGCCCCGCGCAAGCGTGTTTGCAATCGCGCAATCCCGGCTTTATTTATGCGAATTGGTACACAAATTCCGTGTGCGCCGATTGGCCATAAGCAGGCCGCAAACTGCGAATGTTTAATGCCCGCTTCAGCCGCGTGAGCGGACATTATCAGCCAAATCTGTCGAGTCCGAAAGGGGCCAACAAAAGGAGACGTATTGAAGCACGCGCGGTTATGCGCGCAACAATGAGGCGGTTGCGCAGTTCCAGTGGCCCGTTCAACTCTCGGTCGAGGAGTGGCAATGTGGCCGGCCAAGACTCCGGCCGCGACGCCGCCGTCGGGGCCCACAACCTAGCTGGCGCTTTTTTGAATGGCGGTTGGCAGCGTTTCGGATTTGTGCTTTTTGCAATAGGCGACAACTTTTTCGGAATTCTTTTGCAGGCGGTCGTAGTCCAAAACATTATTATTTGCAGCCGCGTTATAGTAGCCGCTCATGAAATACCTTACGAAATCTCGGTCTGCTGAACCGTATCCTAGCCAATTTCCGCAAGTGATCTTGTTCATGTCCAGCTTGATCTGAGCCGCGGCTGGCGCTGATGCCGCGCCTATCAAAATCACAGAAACGACAAGAGCCCTGCATTTCATAGCGATCCTCCAAAGTCCCGAGCCGTCAATTTTTGCCTACCGATTGTTGCAAACCATACATAACGCTTTCCGCCGGATGGTATTGGCACCATGCCTTTACGTTGGCGATATTTTGTTGATGCAAAGCAAGGTCCACAAAGGTCCTGTTGTTCTGATAACTGAACCAACCGCTCATCCAGGCAGAAAACTTATCTGACTGTGACTGCGGCATAGCAAGATATTGGCTACATATGATCTTGCCCATATCAATGGTTACCTGCGCATTCGCAACGATTGGAATTAAAGAGACAGCAAACGTCAGACTGATCAATCTACATCTCATCGAGGTTGTCCTTGATGCTGATCTACAGGGATCTGGAGAGGGCTGCCACTACAAGGACGCAAGAAAACGAAGTCTCGCGCCGCTCATGTTGATCTAAATCAACAGAAGTCCGCTTGGGGTCATTCGCGTCGTTTTGACCCTGCGCTGACTACTTCCGGTTTCCATCGGCCGGCTCAACCGGTCGACGCAACACAGGCATTAAATCTCTCTGCTGGCGTTTCAAATTGCAAGGTCTCACGTGGTCGTTCGTTTAGCTGACGAGCCACTTTGTTCAGATGGGCTTGCGAATGCACCGACAAGTCGGTGCCCTTTGGAAAGTACTGTCTGAGCAGGCCATTGGTATTCTCGTTCGACCCGCGCTGCCACGGGCTTTGCGGGTCGCAAAAATAGACATCGATGTTGGTCGCCATCGTAAAGCGCCGATGATCCGTCAGTTCCTTGCCCCGGTCCCAGGTCAGGGACTTATACAGCTCTTTAGGTAGCTTCTTCGCCTGCTTGATGAGCGCGTTGACTACAGTCCGGGTGTCCTTGCCTGCCACCCTGGCCAACATCACGTAACGCGTTTGACGCTCGACCAAGGTCGCGATGTAGGTGTTGTTCGGCCCGGACAACAGATCGCCCTCCCAATGGCCAGGCACAGCCCTATCTTCAACCGCAGCCGGTCGCTGACGGATTGAGACGGCATCCTTCATGTGTCCCCGTCTATCGCCATTCGGATCAACCGGCCTAGAGCGGCGCATCGAACGCCTCGATCGAAGATGACTAAGCAGCTCTTTCTTGAGCACGCCACGCGCTTGGACAAACAGGCTGCGGTAGATGGTCTCGTGTGACACCTGATTACACTCGTCTTCAGGATACGTTCTCTTCAGCCAACCGGCTATCTGCTCGGGTGACCAATYTAATCTGAGCTTCCTTGCCRCTGCCTGCCGAAGCCGCGGATTGGTCGCCAGCTTACAACATTTTGGACGACGGGATCGTGCCCAGGCATTCTCGTCCGCAAGTGTCGCCCGGTAGCGGTCATAGCCGCCATTGCGGCTCATTTCCCGGCTCACCGTCGATGGGGAGCGGCCAAGTAATTTGGCGATCGACCGGGCCGATTGATGTGCCGTAACGCCTCTGGAAATCACCTCGCGTTCCGCAAGCGTCAATGCCAGCCTGGAGCGACGCCGCTCCGCAGGACGAAACCCTCCATGCGGAGCAACTAGAAAATAGATCGACGATGACTGCTTACCAAAAGCTCGCCCGATCGCCTTCAGTGACTCCCCGCGCTTCCACCGGTCCCATAACTCCGTCTTTTCTGCCGCAGTGAAACCTCTATGAAATCTCCGTTCCATCCAACACTCCATCTTTTCCTCTAAGATAAAGTGTTGCGTCGATCAGTTGAGATCGCCCCGGCGAACGGACATAGTCAGACCGCCCCGGCATGTCTCACACGGGTTTCTTGGAGTGTTCTTGCCACGCAACTCCGCGGATGAGAGAAAGCAGGCCGAAGCCGCTATGGTCTGGAGTTGGCCCCGACCGTTCACGACTAAGCCAGTGGCTGGAAAACTGGTGCGGCTTGCCGGTGTCCGGTAGCCCGGCGCTGGCGGCGCGCTGTAGGGCCTTCTAATGGCCTCACCCTTGACGCCTGTTCTGTGTCGTCGTGGCGACGGATGCCTAGCACAGCGAAATGACGCGACGTGCCAACTCTACGAACCCACAGACCAAGAAAAAGGACGTGGTGTGGCTCGCGCTCAACAGTCGCGCGCCATCCGCTTCAACGAACACCTGACCGGCGGCGGCCCGACGATCTTCAAGCACTTCTGCCAGATGGGGCTGGAAGGGATCGTGTCGAAGCGGACGGCGGACTATCGAAGACGTGGCTCAAGTCGAAGAACTCGGCGAGCGAGGCGGTGCGCCGGGAGCGCGTGGAGGATGGCGTTAGTCTCGGCGCACCCCGGCCTTCATAATTCTGCCCAAATGGAAAACCCGACGAAGGCGAGTACAGCCACGCTGAGAACGATAATCGCAATCGCCCCCACTTCGATAATGGAAAGCCGTCTTGCCATGCGCCAATTTTTTCGGCAGTCGAGCGACAGCGTTGATCTGGATCATGTGCGGCGACCATCACACCCAGCAGCCGCTCCATCAGCGGCTTCGGGCAACCTTGATTGCAGAATGCCGCTAGTGACAGTTTCGGGTCGTCTCAGCCTTCGTGGTTGCACCGCTTAAGCCATCGGCGCGCTAGCAAGTCATTCCGGTCGCACATCTGCGGACGGCTCGACGGGTATGGCGGACGGTGGTTCTTGCGACGCACACACCGTTAACTCGTGTCCTACCCGCGCCGCAGGCAGCAGCGACTTCAGTGATCATGCCGTTGGGCGGAGGAGTAATCGGCGCAGGTGTCATGGCTTGCGCCGATACTGCGACCGATAAGGCGAAGCCGGCAATAGCAATCAACCTGATCATTCTGCACCTCCCTTAACCGTCCAAACATCCCGACCTCTCACGGCAGGGGATGGGTCCGGCTCTCGTGTGAAAGCATGCGAGCTTCCGGCGCTGGCCGTTGGAAGGCTTGAGATAGATCAAGGTCTTTCTCCGTTTAAAATGGCGCATATTACCGCGGTGATAGGTAAACTCCGGGTAGGCGTATGGGGCGCTATATCGACGAAATCCTACAGCCTGGCGAAAGGGTGCTGTATTCGACCAACGAACACTGGGTGTACTTTCTGCCTGCAATCGGGGCGTGGATCGCGGCGGTCGCATTTCTGGTGCTGTGGCGCTTGGTCGCCGTCGACGCGCTGACGTTGGTTTACTTGGTATTGGCGGCGGTCGCTGGGCTTGCGGCCTTGTACTGGACGGCGACGGCTTGGTTCCACCGCTGGACCACCGAGACCGACGTTACCAACATGCGGGTCGTCCACAAGGCCGGTTTCATTAAGAGGCGGACCTTTGAGATGCGCCTCGACAAGGTTGAGAGCGTCGATGTCAATCAAAGCGTTCTTGGCCGCCTTTTGAACTATGGCGACCTCACCATTCAGGGCGTCGGCGAGGGTACGCAAACCATTTCCACCGTTAGTTCGCCTCTCGCGTTTCGCAGCGCCATCACGACAAGACCGGTTGGCACGTAAATCGCGGCATGGTTTGACAGCCGCCGCCCCAACAACGCCCCCGGAGCCCCCCCCCCCCGCGCTGGCGATTTTGCGGCGTCGCTCGCGGGGGATCCGGTGGCGCTGCGGCTCTGGCTTGACCGGATTACCCTGCCCCAAAGATCAACTCGTGGCGTTCGCGCTGCCGCCCATCAATCATCGTCAGCTTTCCGCGCGGAAACCCATCTTCGCCCCTCATTTGGCGAGCAAGCCCGAGGTGGCGCCCGCTGCAGCGTTGAACCACCACAGCCGTAGCCCCAGCCACTCGCGCGAATGTGAATTGATCTGAAGCAATGGGCTTTGTCTGGCTTCGATACGCTGATGCGATGGAGTCGATCCGTAAGGAAATTCTGATGCGCATTCCAACTTTGGCGATTTGGGCAACGATCTCGGTTTTGGCGGCCGCGCCAACTCAGGCCCAAACATATGGCGGGAATGCTCCGATCTGCCTACAACGTTGGTACTGGGGCGGAGGCGAAACTTTCTACTGCGGCTATAGCTCGATGGCGCAGTGCCACGCCAATGCATCGGGCCTCTCCGCCATGTGCGTTACCAATCCATATTTTGCAAACGCACAAGTGCCACGGGAACCAGCCTATCGGCAGCCTCGTCGCGCCTACTAGATCGGACAGGGGCGCGACGACTCGGGTTGAGATGGCTGACGCCTCTGGAGAGCCCGCCCCTCGATCCGATCTCGCACGAGCCGCATACGCTGGCGCTGAAGCGAAAATCCGCTGATTGGAGGCCTGCGGCGCTGTAGGTGCATCGATCTGCGACAACCAAACGACTGCACGGGTATGAAATCCGGACAATTCYTGATCTTCAGTGTGACCGCGGCCGTAAAGAGGCCAAACGGACCCAGCGTCCTTTGGCAGTCATCTCACTGTTGTCAGCGTCGGCTACACGACCGACATGAGCTACGATCCATCCACGATAGCCACATTGCGCCGCGCGTTGGACGAGGTGCTGCTTGACGCCCGTTTCCATCAGCGGAAGTCGGCTTCGGCGCTTGAAATTGCTGAACATCTTCTGGCGCGTGCGGCGGACGGAGAACGGGACCTAGAGCGCCTGAAATGCTCGGCTTTCAAGAAATTAATCGGCGATGCCGCGCGCTTGCCGAGCTGGACTGCGTAGCGATCTCAAGACTCTTGCGGGCAGCTCTTGGGGATCGGTAAGGTCGATCGACGGCAACTTTCACTTGACGGCCTTAGTTCTCCTTCGGCGCCACGCGCCACGATCCTCAGCGCGTCATCCGGCAGCGGACGTTGCTCGGAGAAGCTGTTAGCCGGGACAAGGCGGCGGTTCTCCGGCTTCAGGCAGCCTGGCCAGTGCGGTGACGGCATTGCGGATGTTGGTGACCGGTGGCCCGCCGAACTTTGGTGGCGGCGGCATGCCCCAGCGCATCATGGCCAGCTCGCGGCCGGTGTCAGTGTTGCCGGGTAACCCGGAAACACGACCGGCATCGGTGCGAGGTTGCCGGCATAGCGGTTGACGACGCGAAACAGCGCGATGATCGCGGCTTGGTTGGTTGTGATGCTGTAGAGGTTTCACGTGCGCTTTGCGGACTACCGCTTCTTAAAGTCCGTTAGCTTGCGCATGTAGTAACCCTGTCTCTGAACGGCGAGCTTAATGTCCTCGCTGACGCTCGCTACTTCTAGCGCAATGCCCACCCGGCGGTGAGGCAGAATTCTTTCAGCATGGGGCAAGCCAGTAATGGAGCAAGTTCATGAAAAAGATGCATCTAACAAAACTTGCAATTGCGGGCTCAACTGTCGCATGCGCGGCACTGTTCTCGTTTAGCTGGTCTGAACAACGCGGTGTCTCTATGTCAGTCGAGAGTGCCCAAGCACGGGTCGGTCGACCACTGACCCCAATGAGCGTTGCAGGTGTTGCTCGCCTGCAAGACCGACGGGCTGCGTACCGGTATGGAGCCGAGGTAGTCGGCGCTGGCGTCGCCGGCGCGGCCGCCGTCGGCGGCGCTGCTGCTGTGGCGGCTACATCTCCCAACTGGGGATGGGGAGGCGGCCCTTACTACACAGGCGGAGCTCGGGCAGCCAACGCCTACTATGCGGCGTCCACGGCCAGCTCCAGCAATGGCTGGTACATAACTCCTACCGGCATGGCCTGCACATCGGGGACTTTGGTCGCAGGCACCAACGGTTTGCCGTTCCGCTGCCCGTAAAACACACGCGAAAGCCGGTGAAGCGGGCATCGACTTCGGCGCGTCAGCATACCAGCGACGTTATGGCACCCTGATCTGCTGCAGACTAGCGGAATTGATCGCACGCCCGGCACACCGAGTCAGCAAGGAGACGACTAGGAGGCGGTCCAAACGGCTGCCTCCTGATCAAACTCTTTCTGATTCTGCACGCGGATTGATCTTTCCTTTCAAAGGGCACCAACGGAGGGTGACGGTGATCAGGTTATTGGCTGTCCATCGCGATATCGATGCAGGTGATGCCACGTGCGGCGATTCAACCAGACGGCTTCATCACGCATTGGAAAATAGATGACAGCAATTTGGTGGCCTGCTCCTGAAGCCGAGAAGTCCCTCGAAACGAAGACGCTCCATGGCCGAAAAGTTGTGTTGAATGCCACCGCGGGCCACGATGTTGGTTTATGCACCAAGGCTAGGGGCCCGCCGGCAAATCCTCTATCGACGCACTCCGACGCGATTAACGCCGCCATTGGCATTACCGCCGACGTTATGACGGACTGCAGCGCGCGCAACGGGCCGTGGCCGGAGGGCAACGCCAGCCCGGGCAACGCAACCCACCGGATAGTCGACGTACTGGCAATACACGATCGCGCGGGCCGGTGATGGAGCAAGCGTGGCCCCTGCAAGTCCCAGAAGTGCGCTGGCAGCGATTCCTGTAACCGTCACTGACTTGATCGAAAGTCGCATCTTAGCCTTCATGATGTCCTCCTAAGGGTAGCAGAAGCCGCATTCCTACGGCTTACGATAGCGTGTGCCCGGACACATGAGCGACATTGACGTACATCAAGGGTGAACTGGGCTGTGCGTTAACTCCGTCGAACATCCTCCTTGTTCCCTACCGCCCGTCGCCTGGTTTACTGACAGCACCAACCGCTATCTTGATTCAGATCAACCAGCTTCATGATACCCGCACCAAAACAAGAAAACGACTGGGCTAGGGCAGTTAGTTGGTGCGTGCGATGACGCCGACTTGGTATGTCACCTTCGAGGTTCGTAAACGCGGCACGCTGCCGAAGCAGCGGAGCCCTCGGGAAACAAGGACCTTCGCTACGGACGCAGAGGCCAAGGCATTCGTTCGTGCAAAGCTCGACGAAGGTCTCGTTGTATTTGCGGGCACGATCAATCCGCACGTCCCCAGGCAACTCATTCCGTCGCCCCGCATCCAAGCTTGGCTTGTCGATGAACAATAGAACGCTGAGCGAGATCCAGGTCCCGACGCGGAATAAGCACGTTCCCGTGCACATACACCGCTCTCAAGTGTTGCCATTTTATTACGGGCTTAGGTCTCATCGCTTTAGACTTGTTGACGTCGGGCACTTCATAAGAGCTCGCGTTCTCTGAACGAAAGAGCTCTGAGCATGGGGATATGGACGATGAAAAGGCTTTCGATGACTCCGCTCAGTCTCGCAGCGCTGAGCATGACGGCGCCTGCCATGGCCGCCGATATGGCCGTCAAGGCGGCGCCGCCGGCACCGGTGGTGGCGATCTACAACTGGAGCGGATTCTACATTGGCGCCAACGGAGGCTGGGGGCAGAGCCATGGTTGCGTGGATTTCCTGACGCCCGCCGGGACAGTCGCAGGTGGTTGCGCTGATCGTTCGGGCGGCCTTGTTGGCGGGCAGATCGGGTACCGCTGGCAAACGAACCAGTCTGTGCTCGGCTTGGAGGCGCAGGGCGACTGGGCCGAGATCAAGAACACACGCGTCAGCTTGATCGATCCATTGATCTCAACCACAGGCAAGATTGATGGCATTGGGCTGTTCACGGCTCAATTCGGATGGGCATGGAAAGCGTCGCTGTTCTATGTGAAGGGTGGCGCTGCGGTGACGCGCAATCGCTTTGATGTCTTCAACAACCTCACCGGAGTCGGCCTGACTCCGCAGGTCACACGCGCTGGGGCGGTGCCCTCGGTGTCGGCTGGGAATACGGTTTCTCGCCGAATTGGTCGTTCGGCATCGAATACGACCATCTCTGGATGGGGCGTGACAACACRTCCTTCGCRGGCGTGGTCACGCCAGGGGGCATCACCCTTCTCGGCAACGGGGTCAGTCAGGATGTGGACWTGGTCACACTTCGGTTGAACTATCGTTTCGGCGGTTATTCGGCACCGGTCACCGCTCGCTATTGAACCGTACTTCCGCGCAGATTRGAGGYCCCGGCATGGCACCGGGGCCKCTCAATTARGAACGRCAAAGGGTCTTCGCTTCGACCCGGCTGTCAATTCTGASGATCGAAGCCGGCGAGTTGCTGCCGGTCCAACAGTACGATCTGGCGGTGGGTGGCACCGATGAAGCCGAGGATGCCAAGCKYGCGCAGATGCGATAACGCCCGCGAAACGGTTTCCAGCTTGAGTCCAAGGTAGTCCGCGATATCACGCCGTGACATTGGCAGTGCYAAAATGCCGGCGTCGGTGAGCCGCTYGTCCATCTCAAGGATGAAGGCCGCGACGCGCTCGATCGARGTTTTGCGTCCAAGGAGCAGCATATGGTCTTCCGCATGCTTCAGATTGCTGGTGGTCATGCGGAGCAGATGCTTGGCCAGCGCGCCATCACTGCCGGAAATTACATCGAGATTYTGTCGCCGAATGAGGCGAACCGTCGTGTCCACGACGGCTTCTGCCGTAGARCGGTGCAGGCTTCCATTCTCCAGTCCGAAGATATCGCCGGAAACGTAAAAGGCGCCGATTTGCCGGCGGCYATCACGAAGCAGCTTGWAGCTTCGTACCGCGCCTGACTTGAYCTGATAGACATAATCGGCGGGTTCCTTTTCGCCGTAGATCTTGTTGCACTTCCGATAGGTAAGTTGGCTCAGGCTGACGATCGGATTGGTTTCGGTCGGTATCCCCAGTTCGCAAAGGGAGTGCGGATGAGGCACCGACACTGAGGTGATATGCATCAGCATTGGACCCATTCCTTAATCTTGTGATGATGGGCCTGGTAACCGTGCAATTCCGGTGCCGGGTTAGGGGCGTGCATGGTGACAAGATTTTCAGGGATAGTGCATTCTCGGTATTGTCCTAAAGTTCATTGCACCAAAGAACAACAATGCCCGAATTTGGATCTGTTTGGTTGCGGCGCTGCGGCGCAGAAATCTGCCATCGGTCTGCAGCTTAAGACCGGCGCTACGGTGATTGTTGGTGGACGTGTTCAATTTGCTCCCCGACGCTTCCCCAATCCGAGAGCCTGAACACGCCGGTCGCGGCCGCCTGCGGAGTGGGCAGAACGCGGATCAACGGCGTCTGCGTTGCAAGGACGACGATCCGCCAAACCCGGCGTGCAGTGCGCAGGTGTCTCCGTTGGCAGGGAAATGTCTGTGCGATGTACGAATAGGAGCCGCGAGACTCGGCGTTTGGATCTTATCCGGACGCCGATCACCAGGTTCTGAAGCCGAACCAGCCGAACTGTCCTTGTCGTGCCGCCAGAAGCATCTGCGGCTGGACGTTTCGCCTCGGTCGAGCCGCAACATGCAACATCTTGCGTTGTCGCTTGCGATCGACGGTTTCAGGCGGGCGTGTATCCTGTTTCGGCAGCATCGCGAAAGAATTCGCCACCGCCGGGCTCWGTSKGACGGTAACGGGCGGTTCGGCCACATCCGATGAAGTTGCGACCTCGGTCGCCTCGGCCACGGGCGCAGCGGCGACGATCACCGGCGACTGGGTATCGAAGACAATACGCTCGGGCCATTTGCGATCTGAGTGGATAMGTATGGCCGGCCGGTCCGYAGCCGCCTGATCGACGGTCGGGGCCCTCGGCAGCCAATAATYTGCAACAAAGAGCAGTGCGAGCAACACTGCTCCGACCTTCCAGAAATATGCCGCCAGTGGCATGCCGGTCGCTCCGGTGCGCCCCGAAACATTGACCTGGGCTCTACGTCGTCTGTTACCTGCAGCAAGATGGCCACGAGCTGCTTGATATAGATCAAGCGCGTTCGATCGCTCGCGAACGCGCTCTAACTGCAGCCGGTAATGCGCGCAACTGCCTTCATGTACTTGAGATSAAGTGCGGCGTCACCTCCGTCTGACGGAGAGTTGCGAGCGGTCAGGCGATCCGAATTCAAACAGGTCTCAAGATCGAACCTGATATGCGAGCACCATCCCAGGGCGCTCTTCTCTGCCTCTTCCTTGGAGGGGCCAAACCCCACAAAGGTCTGAACGTGCCCGGCCTCGCCGTCGGCCGTCGATACGAGATTGATTTCCGAGATGTAGAAGGACGAACACTGGGCGGCCTGGGGCTCGGCGCGTGTCCCCTGGATCACCCCGAGAGCGACAATGGTCGTCATGAGGACGGCTCGCTTCATTTTCACCTCCGACAAAGCGAATCCATTGCGGCTATCCATCTGATCGCGACAACTTCATTCGGCGTGCGTTGCCCGCTGTGTGCCCCCCGAACATCGGACCTGGCTGTCCGATCGGGCAAGCCAACCAACGCCAATCGCCGCTCAGGGACTTGAGATAGATCAAGCTCGGCCCGACGAGGGGACGCAGGTTTCGATAGGGTCTGGTTGCCAAGGTGACAGATAATGAGTGACCGGATCTCCGCAGTCCTCTTTGCGTTGGCCTTTGCTTTGGAAATGGGTGGAGCGACCGGCGGCTTAAATTGAAATATTTGTTCATGGTCGTTTACCGCTGCGCGAGGTCGGCGGAGGAATCGATCACAAATTCCGGCCCGCGCTCGTCACGCGCCGTTGCGCGTGTACGCGCCATCGGCGGCTAAAATTCTATTCACAGTCCGGAGAGAGGTTTTCAACGGCTTTGCGAAACGCGGCCGGTTGCCGACATCAGCATCACGCCGATCGACGAAGCGTGATTGCGCCACCCCTGCGCGAGGGGAATGCCAACGCCTAACTGTCATTCATGTCAATGGACAGCACGCGCATCGTGCACGCCAGTAAACAAGAGGATACCATGACCAGCTTCAAAGTTTTGGGCGCAGCGCTCGTTTTTTCCGCGCTCCTTGCGACGCCCGCCTCGGCATGGGAACCCGCCGCGGCATTAGCCGCGGACCCGACCTTCTCCATCTATTCGGGCATGCGTGGCGACATCAATTCGGGCATGCATGCAGTACGGCCACATCGCGGAAATCATACCACCGGCGTCAAGCGCTTTCGATCGCGCTGATCGCCCGGATACCAAACCTGCACCAATCTTGTCCGCTATGCCCGACTGAGCAGACTTTAACGGGAGCCGCCGCCACTTGCGCTCCTTTCAGATCATTCCAATTAGGATGAAAAGAGCGACCTCTGTCAGGAAAGTGGCACTCATAATGGCGACCGTAAGG
Organism: Bradyrhizobium sp. P3_C3; assembly: GCF_056402655.1. Lineage (NCBI taxonomy): Bacteria > Pseudomonadati > Pseudomonadota > Alphaproteobacteria > Hyphomicrobiales > Nitrobacteraceae > Bradyrhizobium > Bradyrhizobium sp. P3_C3. The sequence goes on from NZ_JBFUGY010000019.1 coordinate 144,335, forward strand.
AACGCGTCGCCCGCTGGTAGAGGGGTCATAGCATGCCTCGCGCGCTGCGACGACTGGAACCGGTTCTGGCTCTCTGCCCGCGCCAACACCCTTGCCTATCGCGCTCCGTTAATAAACACCACGCCGCACGGCGCGACGCGTATAGCGGTAATCGCGACGGTCGACACGACGCGCCGTCACGCGGGCGCGCCGGTACGTGACGGCCTGCGCTTGATCAACGCTTAACTCCACGCCGCGCGGTGTCACCTGCGGCGAGACCGGAATGATCGCCAACATCACTGCTGCAAACAGCAGTCCGACAATCGAGGAGACTCTCATTGCACCTACTCCCTATTGTCCACCATGGCCGTGTCACCAACAAAAGCTGTCTGGTCTGTGTGCCTATTTGTCTTGTCGGCCTGAGATCGCCCTATTCCGCCAGGATAGAGCGCGAGAGGCTCCAACTGAGGTCGCCTTAGGGCCTGTTCCGGCAGAGAGAACCAAGCCGCCTAAGAGTGCATCGTCTCTTTCTGCGGCTCCATATCGGAGCTTGCAGCATTGGGGCACGAAAAGGTCGCGCAGGATGTTCCTTTTTATACACCCCGGTTGATTTTCTTGCGGCCAGCCGCCGTTGCTGCGCGGCGAAATAACAGCCATCACGAGCAGGCGCGGCTTCCGGTTTGGGTCATGAGCGGCGGTCTGGAAGTCGGCCAGTCACTTCCGGTCTACCCCAATAAGCTGACGATTTCAGAGCCAAGCCGGACTTCGCGTGAGGACCAAAAGCCGAAGTGGATGTTTTGGGGCTGTTCGCTGCAAACGGACGTCGCTTGTCCGTGAATCCGTGAGGATACGATGGTTCGCGGCGACTCGAGAAATCAACTAACGCGAGTTGGCAACTACCGCACGGCCAACTTAGGTTTCTGCGCCTCTTCGATATGTCGCCGCTGATCGAGAAATGCCTGGCTGGACCGGGTCTTGTACAAGTCCAGATTCTCGGTCTCGTCGGGCAGCAGTGTGATCGCCTCATCGACATARGTGAGCCGGTGCGGATCCGACTTGACCTTGCGCGCCAGCCGGTGGAGGCGCAGCGCTAGCGATGCCCATTGCGCGGCCTTCASGACGGTCTCGGCGRCATAGCGCGGATAGAACGACCAGGCCGGCTCGACCGGCAGATGCGGACGCCGCTCGTCGCGGCTCTTGAGCCGCAGCACMCCCCCTTCGAGCGGATGGACCYGCTCGATGGGATGGTAGCCTTTGAAATAAAGCGCGTAGGTCCCGATCTTGCCGACATTGTTGCCCATGGCCGCGGCACGCCGCATCAGGGTCTCGATGTGCTCCCAGCTGTAATAGGTGTTCCAGGCGAGCTCRCAGGCCCGCTCCCAGTCCGCCTTGGACATGGCGGGGTGGTCGACCGTGACGTGGTCCAGGTCGTATTTGTTGAGGTCCGTATCCATCGCGACGCCCTTCATATAGAGCGTCTTGTGATCCTCCGAGCCCGGCAGTGGTGTCAGGAAGAAGAACTCCAGCATGTCGATCGGCAGCTCATGCTTGACGATCTCGATGTCGCGAACGATCGATTCCGGTGTGTCGTTGGGAAAGCCCAGAATGTAGCCGCCGACGGTCATGATCCTGGCCTTCTTCCAGGCCAGCATCATCTCGCGATAGTCGGTGATCTTGTTCTGCCGCTTCTTGGCGCCGAGCAGACTGTCCGGGTTGATGTTTTCKAGGCCGAT
>NZ_JBFUGY010000020.1:0-140843 GCF_056402655.1 Bradyrhizobium sp. P3_C3
GAACGGGCGGAGCCTGCGGCACGGGCGGGGGAGGCGGTGGCGCGGCCGCGCGCTCGGCGCGCACCGGGGGCACTTTCACCGGCTCGGTCTGCCGCGGGGGACGTGGCATCAGCGGAGGCTCGTTGCGGGCGATGCGCGGCGGAACCGGCTCGGGGCGTGCCTCGCGCTCGGGGCGCGGCGGCAGGATCGGCTCAGGCGGAAAGCCGGCCAGTGGCGGTTCGTTGCGGCGCTCGGCCAGTGCGGGAGCGGGCCGGCGTACCTCGTCGGCGAAGGAGGGGCGCGGCCGCGGCGGCGGCTCGGGCATTTGCGGTTCGGGATGATCGAGCAGTTCGGGCCGCGGAGCTTCGTCGGTCCAGCTGCTGGTATCGGGCATCGGGGCAAGGCGCGGCGGCTCGGCGGCATTGGAACGCTGCGGAAGCTGGTCGCGGCCGGGCGCTGCGCGCACGATATTGGGCTCGACGACGATGTCGGTGGGACCGCCAATCATCAGGAGATGCTCGACATTGTCACGCCGGACCAGCACCAGGCGGCGCCGGCCATCGACCGCGGCGGCATCGATCACGGCAAGCCGGGGCATCCGGCCGCGCTGGGTGTTGGCACCGAGCCGGCTGCTGGCGAATCGGCGAACCAACCATGCGGCGACGCCGATCAACGCCAGAACGACGATGAACGCCACGATGAAGGTGATTGGGCTGCCTTGCATACTTGTCCCCGACAAATGGCGCTTTTCTCGTGCCCATGGTCAGACGCGCCAACCATCGGCGTGGGATGCCCCAAACTGCGATTTCTTAACGTCCCACGGCAAGTTTTGCCGTCCCCAGCTCTTAATAACCTATGAATCGCTCGATCCAAAACGACTTCTTGGCCTGTGCATGGCCCGCCAAACGGTTGGGTTAATGCCGCTTTTGGATGCGTAGAATCACGGGGGGCGCAAAGTGGTGTTCCATCAAGGGACATGCATCGACGCCATCTTTAACCACCTGTTAACCATACACGCGGCAAATTCTGCCTAGCTTCGGGCCTTTGGTCCGAGAGGCGGAAGGAGCCGCAACGATGTCCATCAACGACCTCCCGGTGCTGTCGGCGCTTCGCACCAAGATGCAGTGGCACCAGGAGCGCCAGCGCGTCCTGTCCGAGAACGTCTCCAATTCCGACACGCCCAAATTCCGGCCGCGCGACCTGGTCGAGCCGAAGCTCGACAAATCAGGCGCCGTCACTGGCTCGATGGGCCCCCTGGCGCTCACCCGCACCAGCGGCTCCCACATGACGCCATCCGGCGCGGCCTCGGGCTTCGACCAGAACAGGAATGCGGGTTTCGAGACCCGTCCCGCGGGCAACGCCGTCAATCTCGAGGAGGAGATGATGAAGGCCGCCAGCAACCAGATGGACTACGCGGCGGCGACCTCGCTCTATTCCAAGAGCCTGCATCTGCTCAAGACCGCGATCGGCAAAGGCTAGAGCATGATCCGGAAAAGTGTGCGGGCGGTTTTCCCTCGCGACAAACGCGGAACGCGTTTGCGCGGAGATCATGCTCAAGAGCTGAGGGAAGCGCATCATGGCGAATGACAGCAGCGACTTTGCCCGCTCGATGGCGATCGCGACCTCCGGCCTGCGCGCGCAGGCCGGGCGCATGCGGGTGATCTCGGAGAACATCGCGAACGCGGATTCGACCTCGCAGACATCAGGTGGCGATCCCTACCGGCGCAAGGTGCCGACCTTCTCCTCCGCGCTGGACCGCACGCTCGACGCGCAGGTCGTCACCCTCGGCAGGATCAAGCCGGACCAGTCGAACTTCCGCACCAAATTCGAGCCGAACAATCCGGCCGCCGATGCGACCGGCAACGTCAAATATCCCAACGTGAACTCGGTGATCGAGATGACCGACATGCGCGACGCGCAGCGGTCCTATGAGGCCAATCTCAACATCATCAGTGCGACGCGCCGGATGATCCAGCGCACGCTCGACATCCTCAAGAGCTGAACAGGACAATTAAGCCATGGCATCACCGACAATCGCAGCCAATGCTTATGCCAACCTCGCCCGCGTGCTGGAGAACAGCGGCGCCGGCAAGGGCAGCGAAGCGAGCGGGCAGTCCTTCGCGTCGCTCCTGAAAGACGCTGTCGGCAGCGTCATGGAGTCCGGCCGCAAGTCCGACGCGCAGACGGTGGCGATGGCCGCCGGCAAGGCCAACGTGATGGACGTGGTGACGGCGGTCGCCGACACCGACGTCGCGGTGTCCACGCTGGTCTCGGTCCGCGACCGCGTGATCGCGGCATATGAAGACATCATGAAGATGCCGATCTGATCGGTCCTGTCATTCCGGGGCGCGACGAAGTCGCAAACCCGGAATCCATAACCACGATCGGGAGTATGGATTCCGGGCTCTCGCTTCGCGAGCCCCGGAATGACGAACAACTCATAGTGAGAAAAAGAACATGACCGGACCTGAAACCCTCGACGTCGCGCGTGATGCGATCTGGACCATCGTGATCGTGTCGTCGCCGCTGATGGTGGTCGGCCTCGTGGTCGGCGTCGTCGTGTCGCTGTTCCAGGCGCTGACGCAGATCCAGGAGCAGACGCTGATCTACGTGCCGAAGATCCTGGCCATCTTCGCCACGATGCTGCTGGCGCTGCCGTTCATGGCCGACGCACTCCATTCCCACATGATGCGGATCTCGTCGCGAATCATCGGCGGCTGAGGCACAATGCGCTCGTCATGCGCATCGACGTCTCGCTGCTGCCGGCGCTCGCCGCTTCCTTCATGCTCGCCTTCGCCCGGGTCGGTGCGATGGTGATGCTGTTGCCGGGGCTGGGCGAGACCAACATTCCGACGCGGATCAAGCTGGCGATCGCGCTGCTGCTGACGCTGATCATCCTGCCGCTGCATCGCAACGCCTACCACGTCGACATGGGCTCGATCGCGCCGCTGCTGGTCATGATGCTGCATGAGATCGTGATCGGCATCGTGCTGGGGGCGACCGCGCGCGTGACGTTGTCGGCGCTTCAGGTCGCGGGCGCCGTGATTGCGCAGCAGATGGGGCTCGGCTTCGTCACTTCGGTCGATCCGACACAGGGACAGCAGGGCGTGCTGGTCGGCAATTTCCTGACCATGCTCGGGGTGACGCTGCTGTTTGCCACCGACAGCCATCATCTGGTGATCGCTGCGCTGAACGACAGCTACACGATCTTCGCGCCCGGCGAGACCGTATCGAGCGGCGACGTCGCTTCACTGGCGACGCGCGCCTTTGCCGCCGCGTTCAGCCTGGGCTTGCAACTTTCCGGACCGTTTCTGGTGTTCGGCCTCGTCTTCAACATCGGGCTCGGCGTGCTGGCGCGGCTGATGCCGCAGATGCAGGTCTATTTCGTCGGCGTGCCGCTGTCGATCTTCGTGGGCTTCCTGGTGCTCGCCGTGGTGCTCACCGCGATGATGGGCACGTATCTCGACTATTTCATCGGTGTGATGCACCAGATGATGCCGCTCAAATAGGTGATCGATGGCAGACGACAACGATCCCGACAGTCAAACAGAAGACCCGACACAAAAGCGTCTCGAAGAGGCGCTCGAACGCGGCGACGTCGCCAAGAGCCAGGAGATCAACACCTGGTTCATGATCGCGGGCGGCACGCTCGTGGTCTCCACCTTCTCGGGCTCGGTGGGCAGCGGGCTGGTGACGCCGATGCGCAACCTGCTTGCCAATTCCTGGATGATCAAGACCGACGGCAGGGCTCTGCTCGCGCTGATGCAGCAGATCGAGGTCGCCGTGCTCGCAGCGATCGGCGTGCCCCTGCTGATGCTGGTGCTGGCGGCGATTGCCGGCAACGTGCTCCAGCACCGCCTGGTCTGGTCGGCCGAATCCCTCAAACCCAAATTCAGCAAACTGTCGCCGGCCGAGGGCCTCAAGCGCATCTTCGGCAAGCAGGCGGCCGCGAACTTCCTCAAGGGGCTCGGCAAGCTGATCGTGCTCGGCGCGGTCATGACCGTGGTCCTGTGGCCGGAGCGCCATCGCATGGAGGCGATGGTCAGGCTCGATCCGGCCGCCATGCTGGGCGCCAGCACCAGCCTGACCATTCATCTGCTCGGCGCAGTGGTCGCGGCGCTCGCGATCATCGCCATTGGCGACTATTTCTTCCAATATCGCAGCTGGTTCCAGCGGCAGAAGATGTCGCTCCAGGAGATCAAGGAAGAGTTCAAGCAGTCCGAAGGCGACCCGCACATCAAGGGCAAGCTCCGGCAATTGCGCCAGCAGCGCTCCAAGAAGCGCATGATGGCGGCGGTTCCCAAGGCCTCCGTGATCATCACCAACCCGACCCACTATTCGATCGCGCTGTCCTACGAGCGCGGCATGTCTGCGCCGATCTGCGTCGCCAAGGGCGTCGACAACCTCGCCTTCAAGATCCGTGAGATCGCGCGCGAGCACGACATCCCGATCGTCGAGAACGTGCCGCTCGCCCGCGCGCTCTACGCCACCGTCGAAATCGACCAGGAAATCCCGACCGAGCACTACCATGCGGTCGCCGAGGTCATCGGTTACGTCATGCGGCTGAAGCAGGGATTCGGCGCCGGACGCGGATAAAATGCCCGAAAAGTACCGGAAATGGCCGTAATCTGGGAATCAGCGTACCTTTCGCCCTTGCTGCCCTTGCGCCTGCGGGTCCGATTCAGGCAGGGAGGACCCCACGCGCCCCGTAGCGCGTTGATTCTCTGCCGACAGGCTGTGCCAGCTTGAAATGACTGCCGAGACCGACCACGACCTCACACGCGAGCCCGTTGCGGCGCACGAGCCGTCGCCGCGCTCGGGCAGCATTGCGCTGGTGCTGCTGGTGGCCGCCGGCCTCGTCGCCGTCGCCGTCGGGCTGATGACGCTCGGGCGCGCGCAGGCGCAGCCCTATATCCTCGGCATCCTCGCCGTGCTGGCGATGGTTGGCCTGTTCAACCTGTTCGCCTTCGCCGCCGGCATCATCCGCTTCGTCGACCGCAGTCTCGACGATCCCGTGATGGGGCGCATTGCCGACCACGCCTTCGACGGCCTGGCCGTGACCGATCCCCGCGGCCACGTGGTCTATTCCAACGCCGCCTATCTGACGCTCACCGGCGCCAGCGGACCGCAGGAGGTGCGGCCCGTGGAGCGCGTCTTCATCGGCAACCCCGACGTCTCCGAAGCCGTGTTCCGCCTGCTCAAGGCTGCGCGCGAAGGAAAACGGCAGCAGGAAGAGGTGCGCATCTCCGGCCATGACGGCAGCCAGGGCCGCTGGCTGCGCATGCGGGTGCGCCCGCTCGGCACCGGGAAGCGCGAGGCGAAATACGCGGTGTGGTCGATCTCCGACATCACCCGCGACCGCGAGCGCCAGGAGGACGTGTTCCAGGAACTCCAGCACGCGATCGAATATCTCGATCACGCGCCCTGCGGCTTCTTCTCGGTCAACCCGGCAGGCGAGCTCGCCTATGTCAACGCGACACTGGCGAACTGGCTCGACTACGATCTCGCCGAGATCGGCTCGGGCGGGCTGAAGCTCACCGACATCGTCTCCGGCGACGGCGCCTCGCTGCTCACCGCGATCGTGGCGGTGCCGGGCGAGGTGAAGACGGAAGTCTTCGACATCGACTTGCGCATGCGCACCGGCAAGACCATGCCGGTGCGGCTCTATCACAAGCTCGCCTTCGGCGCCGACGGCGCGCCGGGGCCGTCGCGCACGCTCGTCATCAGCCGCGCCCGCGACGAGCGCAGCGATCCCGACCGCGCCGCCGAAGTGCGCTTCATGCGCTTCTTCGACCATACGCCGATGGCGATCGCGACCGTCGACCGAGGCGGCAACGTCGTGCGCGCCAACGCGCGCTACGCCAAGCTCGGGCAGGCGCTCGGGCTCGACAGCGCCAGCAAGTCGATCTTCCGCGCGGTCAATTCGCGCGACCGGCAACTTTTGATCACGGCCATCAACCAGGCCGCGGAGGGCCAAGCCGACGTCGCGCCGGTCGAGGTGGCGCTCGAGGGAGCCAAGGAGCGCTGGGGCCAGTTCTTCGTCACGCCGGTGGATGCGGCCGAGAACGAGGCCGAAGCCGCCATCGTGCACATGCTCGAGACCACCGAGCGGCGCGCGCTGGAGAACCAGATCAACCAGTCGCAGAAGATGGAGACGGTCGGCCAGCTCGCCGGCGGCATCGCCCACGACTTCAACAACGTGCTCTCCGCCATCATGATGGCGAACGACTTCCTGCTGAACGCGCACAAGCCGACCGATCCGTCGTTCCAGGACATCATGCAGATCAAGCAGAACGCGACGCGCGCGGCGACGCTGGTGCGGCAGTTGCTGGCGTTCTCGCGGCGGCAGACGTTGCGGCCGCAGGTGCTCGACCTCGGCGATGCGCTGTCCGATCTCGCCATGCTGCTGCGCCGGCTGATCGGCGAGAAGGTCAAGCACGAGACCATCCACGGCCGCGATCTCTGGCCGGTGAAGGTCGACGTCTCCCAGTTCGAGCAGGTAATCGTCAACTTGGCGGTGAACGCGCGCGACGCCATGCCCGACGGCGGCAAGCTGATCATCCGCACCGCCAACGTCACCGCGGAAGAAGCGGCCAAGCTCGCCTACAAGGGCATGCCGGCCGCGGACTATGTGCGGATCGAGGTCGCCGACACCGGCACCGGCATCCCCGCCGATATCCGCGACAAGATCTTCGAGCCGTTCTTCTCGACCAAGGAAGTGGGCAAGGGAACCGGCCTCGGGCTCTCCACCGTCTACGGCATCGTCAAGCAGACCGGCGGCTTCATTTACGTGGACTCGGAACCGGGGCAGGGGACTTCGTTCCATATCTTCCTGCCGCGCCATCACGCCGAGCCGGAGGTGCAGGAGCAGCCCGCTGCAGTGGTCGGCGCGGCCAATGGCGCCGCGAAGGAGACCGCACCTGCGGCGGCGGAGGCCAAGCCGCGCACCGATCTCACCGGACAGGGCACCATCCTTCTCGTCGAGGACGAAGAGGGCCTGCGCGCGCTGAACGCACGCGGCCTGCGCTCGCGCGGCTACACCGTGGTCGAGGCCGAAAACGGCGTCGAGGCCATGGAGGTCCTGGAGGAGCAGAGCGGTGCGATCGATCTCGTCGTCTCCGACGTCGTGATGCCCGAGATGGACGGCCCGACGCTGCTGAAGGCGATGCGCGAGAAGAATCCCGACATCAAGTTCATCTTCGTCTCCGGCTACGCCGAGGATGCCTTCGAGAAGAGCCTGCCCGAAGGCCAGCAATTCGACTTCCTGCCAAAGCCGTTCACGCTCAGCCAGCTCGTGGCGGCCGTAAAGGAGACGATGGCAAAGGCGGGATGACGGCGACTATCACGGTCGATTTGCGAGAGTTCCTCGAAATGACGAGGAAAAAGCGGCATTCCTGTCGTAAACCCGCCGGTAACCCGCGACCGCAGTTCCTCCGGCTCCCCGGCCAAACCCCCGCCAAATATGGGCTTTTGCCACATCCCCGCGACTGAGGGCCGCAGCCATAAGTTCCGAAACCGGCTTCACTTTTCGGGAAGTCTGCCCATCTTAGGAGCACGTCCCCATGCCGGGGATTTGGGAAACGCACATGACTTTCTCGCAACGCTCCCGCACTCTCTTCAAGACCCTCGCCGTCATGCTGGCGCTTGCGCTGCCGACTGCGCTGGTGATTTCGTCCGCGGACGCCCGCGTCGGTGGTGGCATGTCGTCGGGTTCGCGCGGTTCGCGCACCTATTCGGCGCCGCCGTCGACCACGACCGCGCCGGGCTCGACCTCGCAGTTCAACCGCACCTATACCCAGCCGGGTGCCGGCATGAATTCGGCTGCCGCCGCACCCGCGCGTGGCGGCCTGTTCGGCCGCGCCGGTGGCTTCATGGGCGGCCTTGCGGCCGGCTTCCTCGGCGCAGGCCTGCTCGGCATGCTGTTCGGCGGCGGCCTGTTCGGTGGCCTCGGCGGCCTGTCGTCAATCATTGGCCTGATCATCCAGATCGCGCTCGTGGTGTTGGTGGTGCGGCTGGCGATGTCCTGGTGGCAGCGCCGCCACTCGCAGCAGGCGGCCTATGCCAATGCTGATGCAAGCAGCGGTCAGGGACCGCAGCCGAACTATCGCAGCGGCCTCGGTGGCGGTAGCGTCGGTGGTGGACTTGGCGGTGGTCTCGGCGGCTTCGGCTTCGGCGGCGCCAACAACGCGCCGCTCGAGATCAAGCCGGATGACTATGAGGCGTTCGAGCGCCTGCTCGGCGATGTCCAGGCCGCCTGGTCGAACGAGGACGTGGCCAAGCTGCACACGCTCGCGACGCCGGAAATGGTCTCCTATTTCGAGCAGGACCTCGGCCAGAACCGCGCGCGCAACGTCGTCAACAAGGTGACCAACGTCAAGCTGTTGCAGGGCGACCTCGCGGAAGCCTGGCGCGAAGGCGAGACCGAATACGCCACGGTAGCGCTGCGCTTCGCCCTCACCGACAAGACGCTGGACCGCAACAGCGGTACGGTTGTCGCCGGCAGCGAGCAGCCGGGCGAGGCGACCGAGATCTGGACCTTTGCCCGCCGTCCGGGCAGCGGCTGGGAATTGTCGGCGATCCAGCAGACCAACTGATCGTACGCAGATTAAAGACAAGGGCGTCGTGCTTCGGCACGGCGCCCTTTTTCTTTGAGCCGCTTATATCCTGATACGGCCGACCATTTTGCGCGAAGCACTTAATTGCTTGTTGCCCGCGCAGAGCTCCCGCAATTTCGCGCCTGCCGGTTAGAGAGGGAGATATTCGGTGAGCCAGTCTGTCGCGCGCTCCAGGACAAATCACGAAACCATTGCCAGGAATTCGTCCCTGCCGCTGGAGGCGATCGAAACGGCGTATGACCGGATCGAGGCCGAGCGCGACCGCAATTGCTGGATCTATCTCCGCCCGCGGGAGGAGGCGCTCGAAGCATGCCGGAAGCTTGTGGCGCGCGCGCGGACAGGCGAAAATCTTCCGCTGCTCGGCATTCCCTTTGGTGTGAAGGACAATATCGATGTCGAGGGAATGCCGACCACTGCCGCATGCCCCGCGTTCAGCTACACGCCCTGGCATTCCGCGCACAGCGTCGAACGCCTGACCGCGGCCGGCGCAATTTGCCTCGGAAAGACCAATCTCGATCAGTTCGCCACAGGCCTGTCCGGTGCGCGTTCGCCCTATGGCCCCTGCGCGTCGGTTGCCGATGCGCGCTATATTGCGGGCGGCTCCAGTTCCGGGTCCGCGGTCGCCGTCGCGGCGGGGCACGTCGCGTTCGCGCTCGGCACCGATACTGGCGGGTCCGGCCGCATACCTGCCGGCTTCAACAACATCGTCGGAATCAAGCCGACCGTTGGGCTGGTGTCATCACGCGGGCTGGTGCCGAATTGCCCGACGATCGATTGCGTTTCGGTGTTCTGCAACACTGTCAGCGACGGCGAGGCGATCATCGAAATCATCGAAGGGTTCGATTTCGAAGATCCCTACAGCCGCTTGCCCCGGGCCTTTTCTTTCGCCACAGGGACGGTGCCATCCTTCCGCTTCGGCCGTATCGCGTCCGCCGATCTCGAATGCTTTGGCATGCCGGAATGCGGCGAGCTCTATGAGCGCGCCTGCGAGCGTTTCACGCAGATCGGGGGAACGGCGATCGAGGTGGACTTCGCGCCGTTCCGCCAGGCCGGGGAGTTGATGTTCAGCGGACCCTGGGTCGCGGAGCGGCACTCGGCCATCGCTTCGCTTATGGACATCGATTCTGGCTCCCTGCTTGATGTCACGAGGACCGTGCTGGGCTCGGCCGCCGGCTATTCAGCGATCGACACATTTGGTGCCATTCACCGGCTGCACCGGCTTCGCCGCGACGCCGAGGCGATCTTTGCGGGTATCGATGCGCTGGTGGTCCCGACCGCACCGCGGCCGTTCACGCTGGAGGAGATGGATCGCGATCCGATCACCCTCAACAATCGCCTCGGCTACTACTCGTACTTTGCCAATCTGCTCGATCTCTGCGGCGTGGCGGTTCCGAACGCGACATTGCCGAACGGCATGCCGATGGGCGTGACCCTTCTGGCGCCGGCCTGGCATGATCGCGCGCTGATCGGACTGGCGCGGCGGTTCGAGGCCAGTGCGGGCCGAGCGGCGTTCGAATTGAAGTCTGGCGGTTGACGGACGGAATTTATTCCATCTCTTGCTCGAGTGTCGAAAGATCCAGGATCGAAATCACGGATCTGTCGTACCTGATCACGCCTTCCTCCTGGAGCCGCGCGAGCTGTACTGTCACCCATTGGCGGGTGGATCCGATGAGATTGGCGAGATCGCCGTGGGTAAACGGCATCCCGATGACGACCTCGCCGTCGCGCTTAACGCCGTAGACGTGCGACAGGAAGATCAACAGGCTATGCAGCCGCTCGGTCACCGAGCGCGTCCCGAGCATCTGGGCCATCGCCGAATAGCATCGCGCCTTGAATGCCAGGGCATCCAGCAGGGCGACGGCGATCGCCGGCGATTCCAGCGCAAGCCGCCGCAGCGCCAGTCCCGGCATGAACGTCAACAGGCTGGGTTCGGCCGCAACCGATGACCACATGTGCGGGCCCGTTCCGAATATATCGGGGCCGCCGACGAAGTTGCCGGGAAACCAGTAGGCGAGCGTGACCTCGCGCCCCGACGGCGCCGCATAGTAGCTGCGTATGCGTCCCTCGCTGATCAGGTAGATCCCAGCCTGTGTGTCGCCCTGAGACCAAACCAGTTGGCCGGCTTCCAGGGCCTTCTCGCGTCCGATCGCGCGCAGCCGATTGCAATCAGCCCGGTTGAGACCATCCAGCAAGCCGGGCAGCGGCCTGACGAGATTGTCCGACTCGGCCAGCATCACGCCTGCCGCTATCGCGCTATTCGCCCTGTGCATCGCCGGCTCCACGGTGAGACCCGGCATCGATTATTCAAGAACCATGCCAGCGCGCTGCGGGCTGCTTCGCGATTTCCAAGTTCTGGGGGATCAGCTCGCGTCCGACTGATTGAACGCCCGCAACCCTTCTGCGCGGATGACGTCGAGACAATCCTTCTTGAGGGAAAGATAGGTTGGCTCGACCATGACAGAGCTCGACCGCGGGCGCGGCAGCTTGACCGCGACTTCGCGCAGGATGCGGCCGGGTCCCGCGCTCATGATGAGAACACGGTCGGCCAGCACGATGGCCTCATCTATGTCATGCGTGACGAACACGATCGTCGCCTTGATCCGGTCGCGCAGCTCCAGCAGATTGTCTTGCATCACCGCCCGGGTCTGCGCATCGAGGGCCCCGAAGGGCTCGTCCATCAGCAGCACGCGGGGCTGATTGGCCAACGCTCGCGCGATCGCCACGCGCTGTTGCATGCCCCCGGACAGCGTGTTCGGATATGCGTCGGCGAAACGCTTGAGACCGACCATCGCGATCAGATCGTCGGCGATGGCATTCGCTTCCGTCCTGGACTTCCCAAGCATCCTGGGGCCGTGGGCGATGTTCCTGCGGACAGACTTCCAGGGGAAAAGATGCGGCTGCTGGAACACCATTCCGACATCGGGTCGCGGGCTGTAGACACGCGAGCCCTCTACCAGGATATCGCCTTCAAACGGCACCTCCAGTCCGGCGATCGTATTGAGCACCGTCGACTTGCCGCAGCCGGAGGGCCCGACGATGCAAACGAACTCGCCAGGTGCCACGTCGAAGGAAACGCGATCCACCGCGATGGTCTGCCCGCGGCGGGTGTCAAAAACGATGCTCAGGTCTGAGACTTGAATGGCCGGTTGTTTCCGCGCCGATTCGACGGAGGCTGGCGAATTTGCCAGAGCCAGTTTCATGGTCGATCGAGCTCCAGACATCAACGCCACCAGACAGTACGTTCCGCAAGAGCCGAAAACAGCCGGTCGGCAGTGAACGAAATCAACCCGAGCGCTGCGAGCCCGCCCATGACCTGGCCCGTTTGCAAATTCTGCTGCGCAATCTCGATCCTGTAGACGATGCCGGCGAAAGCGCCTGCGAGTTCGGCCGCGACAAGCGTGTAAAAGGAGATGCTGACGGCGGTGCGCAACCCGACCACGATGTAGGGAAGCGCGCCCAGCAGCACGATCTCCTGGAGCATCTGCCGCCGGGGCGTGCCGAGCATCAACGCCGCCCGAATCAGGCCGCGGTCGACCTTCTGCACGCCGATGTGGGTCGAAAGCCAAACCGTGAAGAACACGCCCCATACGACGAGGAATAGTTTTCCCGCCTCCGACAGGCCGAACCACAGGATGACGATCGGCACGAAAGCAATCGGCGGAATTGGCCGCAGGATGTGGAATAGCGGGGACAGCAAGCTCGAAACAACAGGGAATTGGCCGGTGAGGATACCGAGCAGGATGCCGAGCGCGCCGCCTAAGATGAACCCCGTGGTGACGCGAAAGAGGCTGGCCAGCAGATCGCCAAGGAACTGCCCGCTTCGTATCCACTCAAGGACCGCCGCAGCTACCACCGTCGGCGGCGGAAACAGCACCATGTTGACGGCCCCGGAACGAGAGACCAGTTCCCAGAGGCCGACGAACAGGGGAAGCGAAAGCGCCCCGATTAGAATATTGAGGCGGCGAAGACGAGCTGAATCCGGCCGCCGACCGCGACCGTCGGTGCGGAGAGCAATTTCTTGTCCTGCTGAAGTGCCGTCCTGCATGGCTGTGCGGGTGCCTATTTCCACGAGAGCGTCACGCGTGCGGGGTCGACCTTCTTCAGCGGCTCGGCGACGACGACCTTGCTGAAGTCGGGCATCGCCGCTCCCGGAGGATGGTTGCCGCTCTCGAGGCGCCATGCGGAGTGGGTCTTGAGAATCTCGATCAGCCGGTCGTCGAGACGCACCCGGTAAACATAGTCGGCCCAGATCGGAGCGAGGTCGTCCCGCTTCATGCCGACCGCGTCCGCCACGACCGTGATCGCTTCATCCGGGTGTGCTTTCATCCAGACCTCGGCGTCGATCAGTGAGGCGATGAACTTCTCAACCAGCGCAGGGTTGGCATCCAGATAGGTCCTCATGACAACGATGTTGAACGTCTCGGAGTAAGTGCCCGTTGTATCGAGCTCAACGACGGCTTCGCCGAGGGCCTTCTTGGCGTTGGCGATGTGGGGTTCCCAAGTGTCGATCGCGTCGATGCTTCCTGCTGCAAGTGCCGGCAGCATCTCCTGCGGCCGCAGGTTGACGAGGGTGACATCCTTGGGAGTCAATCCCGCCGACTTCAGCAAAGTCGCCGTGTAGACCTCGCTGCCGGTGCCGGCAGTGAATCCGATTCGCTTGCCGCGAAGATCTGCCTTGGTCTTGACGCCGGCCTTGGCCGCGACGACCGTCTTGAGGTCGGAATATTCCATGCCGGCGACGAAGGCGATGGGCTGGTTTGCCATCGCCGAAGCGGTGACCGGCGCCTCCGCCGTCGTCGCGATGTCGGCGCCGCCCCCGATCACGGTGTCCAGGCACTGCTTGCCGGACGTGAAGTTCGAGACGGTGATGTCCAGTCCGTTCTTTTCGAAAATCCCCTTCGATTTGGCGACGATCGCAAGGCCGGAGATCGGTCCGAGGTTTTGCGCAAGCCGGGCTTTGAGCAATTCCGCGGCCGAGGCGCGGCCCGGACTGATGGCAAGGCAGCAAAGCGCGGCATAGCCGGCAATTGCCGCGATTGGGCGGACGGTGTTCCAGTGCATGACGATCTCCCCTCGCGCCGCGCCCGGCGGCAGCCCCGATGTGATCGCGGATGCCGCCCTGAACGGCCCCGCAGCAGACTCCCGCGTCCCCTCCTGGGCGATCTCTTGAGGATCGGCCCCACGTTGGTATGCTCGCCCGGCGCTACGGTCTCTGGAAGCAATTAATCGACATGGCCCTCGGGGCGACCGGTCGAGCGCCGCCGCTCAAGGTGATGCGCGTGCGGCGGATGGCCGCTGGAATAATGTCTGTCGTGACGGGTTCATGTCAGCGGATCAAAGACCGTCCAGCGAGGCGCAATCGCAGGAACAATCGGGAGGATAGGATGAGCATTCTTGCCAGGGTCATCGTGCCAGCAGGCGTTGCGTTCGCGGTCTTCGCAAGTCCATCGGTGTGGGCGCAGTCAGCCGACATGACCTTCTTCGTGACTTCGAGCGGGCCGGGCAAGGGAGCCGATCTCGGCGGCCTGGAGGGAGCCGATGCGCAGTGCCAGAAGCTGGCGCAGGCCGGCGGCGCCGGCGGCAAGACCTGGCGCGCCTATCTCTCGACGCAGGCCGCTGACGGCAAGCCCGCCGTCAATGCCAAGGACCGCATTGGCAAGGGACCGTGGCAGAATGCCAAGGGTGCGGTGATTGCCAAGGACGTTGCCGACCTGCACGGCGCGGCCAATAACCTCACCAAGCAGACAGCGCTCAGCGAGAAGGGCGAGGTCATCAACGGCGCCGGCGACACGCCGAACCGGCACGATATCCTCACGGGATCGCAACCGGACGGCACCGCTTTTGCCGCGGGCGACGACAAGACCTGCAGGAACTGGACGTCGAGCACGCAGGGCGCGGCGGTCGTCGGCCATGCCGATCGTAAGGGCCTGCGCGACGACGAGCCGTCAAAGTCCTGGAACAGCTCTCACCCCTCGCGCGGTCCTGACGGCGGCTGCTCGCAGGCCGATCTGAAGAGCACCGGCGGCGACGGCCTGCTGTTTTGTTTCGCGGCGAATTGAGTTAGGGCGCGCAGCTCTCTCCCCGCGACATTGCGAGCGTAGCGAAGCAATCCAGACTGTCTCCGCGGAAAGATTCTGGATTGCTTCGCTTGCGCTCGCAATGACGGGGTATGTGGTGCCGCCGTTCCGTCTCGCTCTCACGGAACCTTCGGCCGCATGTTACATTGGTCCGACCGCTTCCACGCTCACGGACCCTTCCCATGAAATACGAGCTCTACTACTGGCCTGAGATCCAGGGCCGCGGCGAATATGTGCGGTTGGCCCTGGAGGAGGCGGGGGCGGCTTATGTCGACGTCGCGCGGGGGGCGCGCGGAACAGCTGCGATGATGAAGATGATGGACGCGCATGGCGGCACGCCGCCCTTCGCGCCGCCGTTCCTGAAAGCGGGCAAGCTCGTCATCGGCCAGACCGCCAACATCCTGCTCTATCTCGGCGCCCGTCATGGGCTCGCGCCGAAGACGGAAGCGGGCAAGCTTTGGGTGCACCAGCTTCAGCTCACCATCACCGACCTCGTGACCGAGATCCACGACACCCATCACCCGCTCGGGCCTTCGATGTACTATGAAGATCAGAAGGCGCCGGCGAAGAAGCGCACGGCCGAGTTTTGGGACGAGCGCGTGCCGAAATATCTCGGCTATTTCGAAGAGCTTTTCGCCGGCAATGGCGGCGCCTATGTCACCGGTCGAAGGCTGACTTACGTCGATCTCTCGCTGTTCCAGATCGTCGCCGGGCTGCGCTACGCCTTTCCCAAGCGCATGAAGGCGTTCGAGGGAAATATCCCGGGCCTCGTCGATCTGCATGACCGCATCGCCGCGCGGCCGAACATCAAGGCCTATCTCGAAAGTGAGCGCCGCATTCCCTTCAACGAGCAAGGCATTTTCCGCCGCTACAAGGAATTGGACAATTAGCCGGTCCGGATAGCGGCTCACCAAACGCCGGGCAGCAGGCGATAGCGCACGCGCGTCATATAGTCGGAATAGCCCGGCAGGCCCTCACGCAGCGTGCGCTCCTCGATGCCGATGCGAACAGCAAACAAAACGACGATGACCGGCGCTATCGCAAGGCCCCACCACGAGCCCAGCAGCAGCGGCACGCCGGCGAAGAACAGGATCATGCCGTTGTACATGGGATGGCGCACATGCGCGTAAGGCCCCGTCGAGACCACGCGCTGTGCGCGTTCGGCCTGGAGCTTCACCACGGGCGCGGCGAACGAGTTCTCGCGGAACACCCACAGGATGAACAGCGTCGAGAGGACGAACAGCACGAGACCGAGCGCCTGCAACGCAACCGGCACGTCGGAGGACTGCGTGCGCCGGTCGAGCCCCATCGCGGCCAGCCAGGCCAGCATCGCAATGGCGAAGACGATCATGAAGGCCTTGTCGGCGGCAGGCTGGTCCTTTTGCAGGACCGGCCGCAGACGTTCGGCGAGCAGCGCCGGATCGACCCGATAAAGCCACCAGCCGCAGAGCGGGCCGAGCAGGGCGCAGGTGGCGAGGAACACCCAGGCCGAAGGCCAATGCATCGTCCCGGCGCAAGCGAACAGCAGCGCGCCCATGCCGGCGGTGGTGATCGTGTTCTGCAACAGCAGTTTTGCGATCATGTTCGATCTGATTCAGTCATACGCCGGTGCATTGATAGCATTGTTCGGGCAAACATGCGGCCGGTGCGACAGGGTTGGCTTCAGATCTTGATGGGCGACGTAAAGGCCGCCAGGAGCCGAACCAGATCGGCCTGTCGTTTGGTTCCGGTCTTCGTGAAGATCCTGGTGAGATGGGTCTTGATCGTCGTTTCGGCGATGCCCATGCTTCTGGCCACGTCAGGAACCCCGCCGATTTCGACGATGGCCAGAAAGACGCGCAGCTCGGCCGGTGTCAGCTTGAAGAGCTTCCGGATGAGGTCGGGCGCGACGATCGTCTCGAGCGCTGCCTTGCTGACGAACAGGACGGCGCAGGCCTCATAGCCGGCCCCGAACATTTGCCGGCGTCCAGCCGTGAGCGGCAGGAGATTCCCGACATAATGCGAGCCGTTGCGGGCCGTCAGATGCAGCGAGATGCTCGCGCTCGTCATCGACCGGTCGCCGAGAGCGGTGCCCGCCAGTGCCTGCCGCAGCATCCGATCGGCATTCAGGTCCGACGTCACGAGCCGGCCATGGACCGAACGAAGGACGTCGGCCTCGTCCAAAATCTCTCGCGCGCTCGCATTGGCGTGCGTGATATGACCGTCGGCATCGAGCAGCAGAACGGCGGTGCGCAGAGCGTCGAGCGTGCGGACCGACGTCGTCTCCAATGCATTCTGCTGCTGCAGCTTCTGTCTGACGAGCATGGCCCGTTGCATGTGCGGCGTCAGGTGAGAGATGGTCTGATACATCCTGCGATCGACAGGCCCGCCGCCCTTCATGATCGAGAGACGGGATATTCCCTCGGCAGACTTGCCGAGCAGGATGTTGGCGGCGTCCTCGAGACCCTGCGGCTGCGCCCATTCGTTGTAGAATGTGGTCGTCCGGAATTCGTCGACGTCGATCCAGTCCCTGATCGTCTGGATTTGGCCGACCGCGGCGTGGAGCACGCTGCGCGACGGATCGAATGGCTCGTAGGTTTCGATGTAGGACTGAACATGGGCGGGTTCGACACCGACGGCATGCGAGATCACGGCCCCGCCGGCTGCCCCGATCCAGACCAGACCACCGCTCTGGCCGCCCGCTAGGTCGACGATGCTGCCAAGTGTCGCCGTCCATTGGGAATCGTCGAGCGCTGCATCGTAGATGTCCGTCACCAGCGAGAGCAGCTTTTCATTCAGTTCCATAGGCGTGTCCATGAACGGATGGATGGACTCGTTCAGCCTCACAGATGAGCACGCCGGATGTGGAAATTTGATGAGCCGGATCACACTTGAAGACGCTCTCGAAGCCCTGGCGGGCGCTGAGCGAGATGCCGGGAGGAACGGGCCGGCCGGACGTGGCGTGGGAACAGTCAGGCCGAAGGCCAGTGCATCGTTCCGGCGCAAGCGAACAGCAGCGCGCCCATGGCCGCGGCGGTGATCGTGTTCTGCAACGGCAATTTTGCGATCATGCGCAGGTCAGCCGCGCACGATGTTGGTCCCGCTATCCGGCGAAGATGCGGCTGGACACGCGAAAAGCCCGATCGACCGGATCGGGCGTTTCATCTTTGACCGGTCTGATCAGGCGAGCTGATCGATCCGCGTGCCCTGACCCGGCGGCAGCGGCGCGGGCGGCGGCGGCTTGTAGGTCGGGTCGTTGTCCTTGGTCTTCTGGTCGTCCTGCTGCTTGGTCGCGTCGTAGCTCGGCACCACGATCGCGATCGGCGGCGGCGCAACGGTAGAGACGCTCATCCACAAATCCTCACACATGGAAACAATCGACCTTGCGCTGCGAGGAGCGAAGCTTCCGTCAAGCCAATCGTTAAAATGCGAGGGAGTTGGTGCGGTGGGATGTGCCTTTTGTGCCTCCTTCGCTGTACGAGGGAGCGGACGAACCTCTCCTCGTCATTGCGAGCGCAGCGAAGCAATCCAGGACTGTCACCGCGGAGGGATTCTGGATTGCTTCGCTGCGCTCGCAATGACGGAGCGTGTGGAAAGAGCGAGTGCCCCGCTTATTCGTCCTTGCCGCGCGTGATCGCGATGGACGCATCCGTCTTGGTACGCGTGCATTCCATGTTGAGCCGGCGGTAGCGCATGACGACCTTGTCGCCGCGCAACAGTCCCATCCGCTTCAGGCAGCGTGTCGCGCCCGTCGTGGTGTCGTCCTTCGTGACGGTGAAGACGATCGCCGCCATCGACCCCACCAGTGAAAAGAACTCCGGTGTCGGCTTGCGATCGCCCTTGGCATAGAGCTCGATGGAATATTTGTCGCCGCGGCAACCCACGGACAGCTCCTTGGCCGCGGGGTGCGAGAGGTAGACGATGTTGGCGGCCCGGAAATTCACCTTGAGGCGCTCGACCTGGTTCGTCAGCTCCTTGGCGCTGTCATCGCAGCGATCCGCGCGGGCAGGCGAGGCGAGGGTCACAAGGCCGGTGATGGCGGCGGCGACCAGGATCGCGCCGCGGACGTTCAGTTTGAAAATCATGATGAAAAGCCCCTTAGGCCGCGCATTCAACCTTCGTCGCGCGCCGAGCGCAAGGGGTGCACCCAGAGCCTGCCGGGGACGGTCGTCGCCACCTTGCGTCCGGCCGACGGCAACCAAAAAGGGCCGTCGTGACGCCGAATCGGGATGCCTCGGCCGCGCCAGAACGCCTTCCATTCGCGGCAAAAAAGCTTAGAACGCTTCTACGCTTAGAGGCCCGCGAGGGCTCCAAAACCCCGAGATTTGCCCATGAACGCTCCCACCGCCTTCCCCGACCCCGCAAAACCCGTTCCGCCCTACAAGCACACCCCGCTGTTCCCGCTTGGCAAGGACGAGACGCCCTACAAGAAGATCACGGCCGAGGGTATCAGGGTCGAGAAGGTCCTGGGGAAGGACATGCTGGTGGTGTCGCGGGAGGCGCTGCGGGCGCTGTCAGAGGCGGCCTTCGGCGACATCAACCACTATCTGCGCCCCGGCCATCTGAAGCAGCTCCGCGCGATCCTGGAGGACGGCGAGGCGAGCCCCAACGACAAGTTCGTCGCGCTCGACTTCTTGAAGAACGCCAACATCGCGGCCGGCGGCGTGCTGCCGATGTGCCAGGACACCGGTACCGCGATCATCATGGGCAAGAAGGGCTGCAACGTCATCACCGATGGTGACGACGAGGCGGCGCTGTCGGAAGGTGCGCGCGACGCTTACCTCCGCCGCAATCTGCGCTACTCGCAGGTCGCGCCCTTGTCGATGTACGAGGAGAAGAACACCGCCAACAACATGCCGGCGCAGTGCGAAATCTACGCCGAGGGCGACGACGCCTACAAGTTCATGTTCATGGCGAAGGGCGGCGGCTCTGCCAATAAAAGCTTCCTGTTCCAGGCCACGCCCTCGGTGCTGACCAAGGACCGCCTGCTCGCCTTCCTCAAGGAGAAGATCCTGACGCTGGGCACCGCGGCGTGCCCGCCCTATCACCTCGCCATCGTGATCGGCGGCACCTCGGCCGAGCTGTGCATGAAGACGGTGAAGCTCGCCTCCGCCCGCTATCTCGACGCGCTGCCGACCCACGGCTCGCCCGACGGCAACGCCTTCCGCGACGTCGAGATGGAGCAGGAAATCCACAAGATGACGCAGTCGCTCGGCGTCGGCGCGCAGTTCGGTGGAAAGTATTTCTGCCACGACGTGCGCGTTATCCGCATGCCGCGCCACGGCGCCTCGCTGCCGATCGGGCTCGGCGTGTCGTGCTCGGCCGACCGCCAGGTGCTCGGCAAGATCACCAAAGATGGCGTCTATCTCGAAGAGCTTGAGCACAACCCCGCGCAATATCTGCCGCAGGTCGAGCAGTCGCTCGGCGGCGAGGTCGTCAAGATCGACCTCAACCAGCCGATGAAGGACATCCTGGCGACGTTCTCGAAGTACCCGACCAAGACGCGGGTCTCGATGACCGGCACTATGATCGTCGCGCGCGATAGCGCGCATGCCAAGCTGCGCGAGCGCCTCGAGAGAGGCGAGCCGCTGCCGGACTATTTCAAGAACCATCCGGTCTACTACGCCGGTCCCGCCAAGACGCCCGAGGGCTACGCCTCCGGCGCGTTCGGCCCGACCACCGCGGGCCGCATGGATTCCTTCGTCGACCAGTTCCAGGCCGCCGGCGGCTCGATGGTGATGGTGGCCAAGGGCAACCGGGCGCCTGCCGTGCGCGAGGCCTGCAAGAAGTATGGCGGCTTCTATCTCGGCTCGATCGGCGGTGCGGCTGCGAACCTCGCCGAGCACTGCATCAAGAAGGTCGAGGTGCTCGAATATCCCGAGCTCGGCATGGAAGCGATCTGGCGCATCGAAGTCGTCGACTTCCCGGCGTTCATCATCATCGACGACAAGGGGAACGACTTCTTCAAGGAATTGAATCTGGGCTAGCGCTCCGCGCAGTTGAACGGCGGTCCGCTGCTGATGGTGCGCTTTAGCGCGGCACCAGATACTGCGTCGGCGCGCCGTTTTCGGGCCCATCGAACATTACGAGCACGCGCCATGGCTCGCCGCTGATGTCGCTGAGCACCAGCAGGGTCTCTGCCTTGGCGGTGCTGTCGGCGACGTTGAGCGTGTGGATCGTTCCAAGCTTGCCGCTGCTGGTATTGTAGAAGACGACGGCGGGCGCAATCTGCTGTTCGTTGACCGGCCCGGTCAGGAGAAGCAAGCCGCCTGACACGGCGGCGATGTCCCTGATACCGGTCGTTGTACCAAGCGGCAGCGGAGGGTCGATGAGCTTGGCCTTGAGCGGCAGGTTCTCGGTGAAGACGGCCTTTGCGTCGACCGTGAGAATATAAGCATTGCCGTCTTTGGAAGGACCACGGAAACCAAGATACATTAGGTCCGCCTTGACCGCGATGCCTTCGATGTTGGCGCCGTTGTCGCCGAGGGGCTTGTCGTAATCCGCGGGCAGTGCGTCCTTGATTGCACCGCGCAGGCGCGTCACAGATGCTTCGACGCCGATCACCTCGTCCGCGGAGATCGGGAAGGGTGGCTCTCCAGTGAGCTTGTCGACGGGAAAGCGAAAGAGGTGATAGCTCGTCGGATTGCTGTCGTCGGGATGATAACGTTTGCGGCCGTGCGATCCGACCACGTAGAAATAACCGTCATCGTAAGCGGCGCCCTCGGCATCCGGATCGCCGCTGGCCTGATCGCTCATCGTCGTTGACGACGAGGCAGGATTTGAGGGGCGGGGATGTGGTCGCGCACGCCGCTCCACTGATGTTGGTGCGGGCATCCGCGCTCTTCTTGAACGGCTCGCTCAGTTGCCACGCCGGTGACTGCGGCTCGAGCACATCGGCACTCGCCGGCGCTGCTCCAGCAAGCGCGGCCACGGCGGAGGTCAGGAACAGGTGGATGCGATTGCGAGCGGGGAGGGAGACCATGCAAATTCCCCTTCTGCTGCAAGTGTGTTGAGATCAATAAAAATCTTTAGTTGTATGCTGTATCCTGCTCGTGAAGCCGGCTGTGGTCAACGACCTGAGCGCCTTGGCCCCGTGGCCAATGACCGCAGCCCGTTAGCTGCAATTCGTAACCTGGTTCGAGCACAGCGAGCGCCACCAGCCGCGGACGCCGTCCTGGCTCTCGACGAGGCCCCAGAGCCCGCTACAGGCAAAGATGCGCTTCGGGCCGCCGTCGGTGTCGATTGGGCCGCCGAGCTCGCGCTGGGCAGGCATCCATTTCGCATCGACGAACGGCGCCTGGAAAACTCCGCCCATGCGCGTCGCGCCATTGGCGTAGGACGCGCCGACCTTGTTGGACGCGACCCAGCCGCGCCCCGCATAGGGTTTTGGCGCGCTGCGCGGATATCTCTTCTCGTCCTCGTAATCCTTGCCGGGCGGCTTCGCGCCTTCAATCAGGAACCAGCCGTCCTTGAAGCCGATGATGCGGAATTCGGTGAGCCAGCCGCCGTCGGGCGTGTTCTCGGCGCCGCCAAGCTTCAGCCGGTAGGGCGGCGGCAGCGTGCCGAGCACGCGCGCTTTCGCCGAGGGCTCGGCGCGCACGTTGAGGCCATCAGGATCCTTGTCGATGGACCAGGCGCCGAGATCACACGGCTCGGTCCCATCGGGCAGCGTTGCGCGCCTGGCGGCGAGATCGGCGTGGAGCTTTGCGAAGTCAGTGTCGTCGTTATCAGGATCCGGCGCGCTGCGCGGCTTCAATTCGGCCGAGACCGCGCGCGTCGCATCCGGCGTCAGCGTGACGACGAGGGCCTGGCGTGCAGCGAACACGCTTGCCGGTGTCTTCGGATCATTCGACGAGGCCGGATAGACGGCGAGGGTGCCGGTCGAGCCTTCGGTCCGATAGGCCGTGCCGGTGACATAGCCCGCCGGCACCATGGCGAGCGCGCTTGCGCGCCACGCCGGTTCGGTGTCATCCGCGCGCGCCGCTTGCGTCGCGACACACAGGATCGTTGCCGCGATGAGACGGAGCACGCGCATGGTTCGCAACGTGCCTACGCGCGCGCGCCCGTGAACGGAAAGCTGCCCATCGGGCCGATGCCCATCTCGCCGCTCATGCTGTCGCCAGAGACCGTTCCGATGAACTCGAGCGTCAACGGCATCGGATTGGTGATCGAGACTTTCCAGTTGACGGCGTCGCCGCTGATGGTGCCGTCGAAGATCTCGGCCGAATTGCCGTCGGCGCCCTGCGTTCCGGTCAGTGTGCCGCCGGAGTTCAGCAAGGTCAGCGTGGCCTTGCGCTCGCCCATGGGCGTCGTCATGGTCAGAGTCCAGTTGCCGTCCACGGCCATTCGTGTCTCCCAACTTTTTCCCGGCACCTCGCGACAATCCGCAAGGTGAGCCAGGGACGCCTATAGCCTAACTCGGGGGACGTGCCTAACGCTCTCTTTGACGCGCCCTTAAGCGCGGGCTGCGCGAATACGGCTGCCGATGAGCAGGCGGAAGGCCACGTACTGGATCGCGAACGCAACGATCTTCGCGCCGATCAGGACCACCGAAATATAGAAGGCCCACAGCTTCATGTCGCCGGTCATGGCAACCGCAACGGTCCCCGCGGCGAGCGCAAACATCAGCGCGGCCCAGGCGTAGCCCGCGACGGTAACGTATTCCGGAATGGTCTCGGTCACGATCGCCGGCAGATAACGCAGCATCCAGCCGCGCTTGAGCATGATGATGCCGATCGCGACAT
Organism: Bradyrhizobium sp. P3_C3; assembly: GCF_056402655.1. NCBI lineage: Bacteria > Pseudomonadati > Pseudomonadota > Alphaproteobacteria > Hyphomicrobiales > Nitrobacteraceae > Bradyrhizobium > Bradyrhizobium sp. P3_C3. Next base: position 23,395 of record NZ_JBFUGY010000020.1, read on the forward strand.
GCCCGATCGCGGGCTTCGCCAGCACGAAGCGCGGATCGTGGGTGAGCAGCGTTGCGCCACCGAGCACGATGACGAGGCCGAGGCTCGCCCAGGTCATGTAGCCCAGCGTCTGGCCCTTGACCCGCGACCAGACCACCTGGCCGATGGCGCCAAGGATCGCGACTGCGGTCGCGAGGATGACGTTGTCGGTCACGAGATAGATTACCAGGAAGACGATGGTGGAGAGGAAATCAGAGACGAGCCGGCGGAATACGTCTTTCATCGTCTGTCCTGTCTTCAATGGGGGTGGGGCAGCGCGGCGGCGGGCGCAGCATATTTGATCTGGCGATACTCGGGATACCATTTTGTGAAGTAGATCGCGCTGTTGCGGGCGGCGAAGGCGACCGCAAGGCCCGACCAGAGCGGCAGGCCGGGGACGTAGAGCAGCGCGATGTTGGCGGCCATCATCAACAGCGCGGCGGTGGTCCAGGCGCCGGTGATGACGTAGTTGGCGGTGAGGAAGCCGGGCATCGCCGCCGTCTCGGCCGGGACCGTTTCAACCGCATATTGCAGCGTGAACGGGTGGCGGACCAGCATCGAGCCGAGCGAGATGACGAAGATGCCGATGTCGACCGACAGCTTGACTCCCAGCGTGCTGAGCTTCGGGTCGATCAGCGCGAGGTAGAGGCCGATTGCGGCGAATACGATCGCCGAGCCCGTCGCTAGGATCTTCACGGAGCGGCCGCGCGCGACATCGACCGTGATGGTGGCGAGGCAGATCGCAGACGCGGCAAACACGCTGATCGTGGCCGACGTCACCAGCATCAGGAAAGTGTAGGCGCCGTAGGGCGCGAGGATCAGGAAAATCGCCATGAGCCGCCTCGGTCTGGCTAATCTTTACGATGTAAAGATCAATAATTCAGGAGCGATGCTGGGTCAAGCGAAATCTTTACAGTGTCAAAATAACGTAGGTGACTTCCAAAAAGTGAAGGGCAGCAATGGCTTGGTCGGACGCCTCGTCGGCGAATTCCGCCCAGGGCAGGCGCGACAGGATCGGCAGCGCGGCGGCGAGCAGGAGGCCGACCGAGAGCAAGATGCCGCCGTTGAAGATGACATGGCCGCTCCGTCGCAGCCGGATCATCCGGAGTGCGAGCGCTGCGCAGGCCAGGGCGAGGACGGCAAGGCAATCTGCGGTGATCGAGGGCATATGCATGCGAGGCCTCTTTGGTGACATCCGCGATGTCATTCCGGGGCTCGCGACGTCGTCGCGCCCCGGAATGACAAGAGTTACTGCGCGCCCACCCAATTGCCGTGAAAGCCGTCGGGCACGCGGTGGCCGAGCTGCACCAGCGCAACGGGGCCGGCTTCGACATCGGTGGCGTTGAACACCGCGAGGTCGCTGCGGTTCTCCCGCGCGCGCCAGACCACCGCCAACAGCCAGCCGTCGCCTTCCGTGGCATCCGTCGCGCGCTCGACGAACACCGGCTCGGAGATGGTATCGCCGGCCGGCAGCAGATAATGACCGAGCCGTCTGCCGTTGCCGTCGACATGGACGATGCCCGACAGCGCGCCGAACATCGGCAGCCGCGGATTGGCGCAGGCGTACCAGCCGTGATGGCTTTTCAATCCGGCGCGGCGGTCGTCGATGCGGGGGAATTCGCCGGTGAGATCGTCGAGATAGGTCTGCTGGAAGCGGTCGGTCTTCCCCGAGAGATCGAACGTCCAGCGGCAATGGCGCGCGCGTGATTTCTCCGGATCCGTCGGCCGGCCATCGGGATGCGGAAACAGCGGCGCTTCCTCGAACTGCATGACGTCGGCGATGATGCGGTTGCCGTCCTCCCACGCGTTCATGATGTGGAAGACGTAGCAGGCTTCGCCGCGAAACCAGACGATGTCCTTCGCCGTGCCGTTGCGCTTCATCACGCCGACATAGGCGCCCTTGTCCGGCTCCCAGGCATAAGGCGGCCGTCCGCTCATCGCGCGCTCCATGCTGCCGGTGATCGGCAGGATCGGAAACAGCGCATGGTTCTCGGTGACGATGAAGTCGTGCACCATGCTGGCATAGGGCGCCTCGAAACGTTCGAAGCGCGTCGCCTTGCCGGAGGCGTCGATCGATCCGTAGGAGAGGGCAGGCGTCAGCGGACCCGCGGCGTTGTAGCCGAAGAACACGAGCTCGCCGGTGACCGGGTCGACCTTCGGATGCGCCGTGAAGCTGCCGGCGACACGACCCTGATAATCGTGATAGCCGCGCGTCGCCAGCGTGCCCGGCTCGATCTCGGTCGGCAGATGCGCTTCTTCCAGCGCCAAAAGCTTGCCGGCATGAAAGATGATGTTGGTGTTGGCGACGCCGCCGTCGGTGAGGTTTTGTGGCGCATCCGGCAGCTTGCGGCCGAAGCCGCCGAACAGCGCGCGGCCGGCATCGTGCTCGGCCAGCCATTTCGGCGTGCGGACCCAGCGGTTGCGATAGCTGGCGCGGCCGTTCTCGAGGTGGAAAGCATGCAGCATGCCGTCGCCGACGAACCAGTGCGCACCGGGCGCATCGAACTGCGGATTGGGACCGTTGCGATAGAGCACGCCATTCAGATCGCGCGGCAATTCCCCGACGATTTTGAGGAATGGCGCATCGGCTTCGAATGGAATCGGACCGAGGTTATGGCGGCGCTCGGTGACGGCGTCGTGCTGCACGGCGTATCCCTCCTTATCTTTACATCGTAAAGATCGAATAATGCCGATCACCGCATTCGTCAAGTGAAATCTTTACACTGTCAATATTGCGTCATATAGCTTGCAAATGGCCAAAAGCGACACCAACAGCGAAACAGCGCGCAAGCCGCGTACCCCGAGCAAGACATCGTCGGCCGCGAGCGCGCAGGCGCGTTCCACACGCCGTCCGGCAGTAGCGAAGACGGAGACGCCGTATCATCACGGCGCCCTGCGCGAGGCGCTGCTCCAGGCCGCCGAACGGGTGCTGGAGCGCGACGGGCTCTCCGGCCTGACCTTGCGCGCGGTGGCGCGGGAGGCGGGCGTCTCGCATGCCGCGCCGACCCATCATTTCGGCGATCTCACCGGCCTGCTCAGCGAGCTCGCGGCCGTCGGCTTCCGCCAGTTCAACGCGGCGATGGCCTCGTCCTGCGACGCCGCCACCACGCCGCTGGAGCGCGCGCTGGCGCGGCCGAAGGCCTATGTCGCCTATGCGCAGGCCCATCCCGGCATGTACGGCATCATGTTCCGCACCGAACGGCTCGATTATTCCAGACCCTCGCTGCACGAGGCGGCCGAAGCCTCCTTCGCCGGGCTCGCCAATGCCATCGGCATGATGCGTCAGGAGCAGATCAGCGAAGATTCGCTGACGCTGAACCAGGGTGCGGCGATCGCCCGCGCCTGGTCCATGGTGCACGGCTTCACCATGCTGCTGCTCGACGGACGGCTCGAAGACATTTTGGGGCGGCTGCCCGAGGGGACGACGGCCGAACAGTTGCTCGAGGCGATGCTGACGGCGCCCATCACGGCGAAGCTGCCGGCATAGCGCGTTCGGGCGGGCGCTGCCCTAGCGCATCGTCGCGAGTTCGACCGCACGTCCACGCGTGCCGACAATCTTCACCTCGTCCTTGCCGCAAGTGAAGCTGCGGGCGAAATCGTCCGCCGCCTTGCGAGCGAGCTCATTGGCGGTGGGGTTGGCGATGGCATCGACATAGGCGACGTGGCAGACCGACCCCGGCGGCAGCCGCGTCACGACGAGCATGGCCTTGGTGTTCGGCCGTCCCTGCTTGTCGGGATCGGTGCTATCGGCGATGTGCCAGCGCTGGATCATGGCAATCGGCTTCGTGCCCGCGCTACGCCATTCGACGGTGGCCTCCGACGAATTGAATGGCGCGAACCAGACCTTTGCCGCCGGTTCCTCCGCTGCGGCCTTGCGGTTGCGGCCGACCGAGACGATTTCGCGCAGATCATCCTCGGCGATCAGCACGATCAGGCCGTTTTTTCCCGGGCAGACCCGTGTGGTGCTGCCGTCGAGCTCGCTGGGCTTGCCGATCTGGCGGCAGTCTTTTGGCGCTGTGGAGGAATAGCTGCTGCCCATGGATTGGGCGGCGACGTGACCCGCGCTCAGGCAAGTCAGCAGCACGGTCAGACAAAGGAACGCGATACGCCTCATGACGACGCCTTGATACAGAGGGAACTTCCTCCATCAGACGTCTTCACTGTGGGCAAGGTTCAAACAGAGGCGGGATGTACCTGACAGCGGCGCGGAATCGTTCTAGAAGGGCGCCTTCCGCTGCGCTTACCGCGCTTCGTCCGCGACATCTCATTCGATCATGCCAGCCATCGCTTCCAGCAAATCCTACCGCGTCGGCCGTTCCAAGACCGGACTTGGCCTCTTCGCCACCATGCCGATCAAGAAGGGGACCCGGATCATCCGTTATTTCGGACCGATCCTGGACTCCAAAATTCCCGCGCATGACGAGATCGAGAACAAATACCTGTTCGAGCTCAACAACCGCTGGACCATCGACGGGTCGGTGCGCAAGAACCTCGCCCGCTACATCAACCATTCCTGCCGCCCCAACGCCGAGTCCGACGTCCGGCCGCGCGAGCGCAAGGTCTTCATCCGCGCCATCAAGAACATCGAGCCGGGCGACGAGATCAACTACGATTACGGCACCGACTACTTCAAAGCCTATCTCAAGCCGATCGGCTGCAAATGCCCTTCCTGCGAGGCCAAGCGCAAGAAGCTGCGCGCCGAGGCCCGCGCCGAACGCACCAAGGTGAAGGCGCGCACGGAAGCCAAGGCCAAGAAGGCGGGCGCGAAGGCCGGCAAGAAGAAGCTCAACGGCCATGCCGTTGGCAAGAAGAACGGTCGCGCGCGGGCTTAGCCATTAGCCGCGGTGTCATGCGCCGCGAAAGCGGGGCATCCAGTACGCCGCAGCCCATCCGCATCCGTCTACTGTCTCGGAATACTGGGTCGCCCGGTCGAGCCGGGCGACGACAGCGAGTGACGTGGTCTCACGCCGTCACCACATTCCCGCTCTTCCGCAATCCCACATATTGCAGCTCGGCAAACACGCCGGTCGCGATCGCCTGCGCGACGACCATGAGCTCGCCGCTGATGTTCGGCGACACCGCGCCCGAGAACAGCAGCGCGATGCTGCCGACCGTCCAGGCCGCGTTGCCGACCACGACCAGCAGCACGAGCGGCCTCGCCACGGAGGCACGCGAGGCAAGCCAGCCGACCAGCGCGGTGTAGGCGATCAGGAACAGGCCGGTCTCACGCAGCAGCGCTTCAGGCAGGTTGAACAGCGATGCGAACGCGCCGGCGCCGAAGGTGAAGCCGAGGGCGGCGACGCCGCTGAAGATGGCGTCGGCGAGAAGCGCGCGGCGCAGGAAGGTGGATGCGTCGATCATCGTGGTCTCCATGGTTGGGTTGGGCTTGGGGGTGAATTCAGTGCCGTCCGCGCCACCAGGCGCGGAGCAGGCGGGCGAGGCGGAACGGGCAGAGGCTCTTGCCGACGCCGTGCTCGAAGGCTGTTACCTGCGCGACGACATAGTGGCCGGTCGAATGCACCAGGGGCTCGGGCATGTTGAGGCTGCGTGCCAGCATGCGGGTCGCGAGCGTCACGGCCCAGGGAACAAGGTGGTCTGCGATGGTCCGGTAGAGCAGCAGCGCGATCATGGTCATTTCCTGTTGCGACCGAAGATGCGCCGTGGCGGGGACCAATTCGATTACCTCGCGGGTAAAGAATGCGCCCGTTCGCGACAGTCCTAAAGTGTTCGATGCTGTTCGCTAGGCGCGCGCAGGCTGGTCACCGTGCGCAGTCCCGAGACCATCGCTCTACTAGAAAAAGGATGGGCCGGTTATTTGAAGAAGCGTTTCGGCGGGCTCTACCGGCAAGACATCACGCGACCTAACGGGCGTGGTAGTTGGTTGAGCGTGTGTCACTTGCCAAGCGATGTTCTTGTTGCGCAGGAGCTGCAATCGAAAATTGGAAGGGCTGTAGACGCGTGGGTGACGGTGGGCGGGGCAACTATCTGCAGAATGATCGGTTAAGGAATGATCGCTCTCAGCCTCCTGCGATCGCGCGATGGACGAGCGCGATGACCTCGTCAGCATCCTGTTCGGTGCTGTCAAAGCGAGCCACAAACCGGATTACGTCCTGGCCCCGTCGCGCGAATTGCAGCCCGCTCGCTGCAAGACGGTTGATGGCCAAAGCGGGCAGGTTGATGAAAACCAGATTGGCTTCCACTGGCGCAATGAGCTGAACGTCGGGTAGCGCAGCGAGACCCGCTCCAAGACGCGCGGCCACGGCATTGGCCTTCGCCGCGAGCCGCAGATAAAGGCGATCCTCGACGTAGGCGAGCAGCTGTGCAGACGCAAAGCGCATCTTCGACGAGGTCTGGCCGGCGCGGCGAAGCCGATAGGACAGGGATTCGACGAGATCCTGGTCGAACACCACGATCGCATCCGCCGACATCGCCCCGTTCTTCGTCGCCCCGAAGGACAGGATGTCGACGCCAGCGCGCCATGTCATGTCGGCCGGGCTGCAATCGAGCCGCGCCAGCGCGTTGGCGAACCGGGCGCCATCCATGTGCAGCGACAGATTCCTGTCGTGGGCGATTGCTCCGATTTCGGCGATCTCGGCGAGGGGATAGATTGTTCCATATTCGCTGGCCTGAGTGATCGACACCGCATCGGGCTGGGAGCGATTGCGGACTCCCCAGGCCGCCTGGCCCAGCGCCTGGCGCAGGCTCGACGGCTCGATCCGAAAGTTTCGGCCGGACATGGCGACGAGCTTCGCGCCGCCTGTGAAGGCTTCGGTCGCGCCGCCTTCCGCGGTGTGGATATGCGCCTCTTCGTGACAATAGATGGCGCCATAGGGCCGCGCGCAGCTCGCGAGTGACAAGGCGTTGGCCGCCGTACCGGTCGAGACCGGGAACACGGTGACCGCGGTCTCGAACAGCTCCGAGAAGCGCGCATTCAACAATCTCGAATAATCGTCGTCCCCATAGGCGGCGGCCGGGCCGCGATTGGCCTCGGCGATCGCTCGCAGAATCTCGGGGCAGACCGGCGCGACATTGTCGCTGCGGAAATTCGGGAGCGTCGGGGCTGCTTCGTTCATACCGTCCTGTCCTGCCGTCATATCACGGTTGATTCCTGCTTGTTGATGCGCCGATTGATCAGGAGCAACGGGATTGCGGTGACGAGGATAAGCACCGCGGCCGCGGCGGCCGCCAGACCCGCGCCGGTGCCCTCGATGGCATGGTACATCACGACGGTCGTGGTGACCCAGCCGCTCGCATAGAGCACAATGGTCGCGCTCAACTCGGATGCCGCGGTGATCCAGACCAGCACCAGCCCGCCGACAAGGCCGCTGGCCATCAACGGCACGGTCAGGGTCGCGAAGGTTTTGCTTGGCGAGACCCCGAGATTGATCGAGGCTTCCTCGAGCGAGGGATCGAGCTGGTGCACGATTGCCGAGGACGACCGGATCGCGAAGGGGAGCTTGCGGACGACATAGGCGATGACCAGGATCAGCCAGCCGCCGGTCAGAATCAAGGGACCGCTGTTGAACGCGATGATGAGCCCGATCGCCAGGATCGTGCCCGAGACTGCAAACGGCACCATGCCGACGAAATCGAGCAATCCCGACAGGCGCGAGCGGTGCCGGGCCACGACATAGCCGATCGGGGCGCCGATCAGCATGGTGACGGCGGCCGCGATGCTGGCGAGCGTCAGCGTGTTGAGCAGCGGCCGATAGGAGCCCGACAATAGGGTGGCGTAATTGCCCAATCCGAACTCCCAGGTCAGGACAGGGCCGCGAAAGCGCAGGAGGGAGATCATCAACACGGCCGCGAACGGCAGCAGCGAGGCAATCACAATGCCCCAACTCACGATTGTGGCCGTGAGCCGCAGCCCCGGCGTCAGAGGCAGCTTCGCGGGCGCGCTGCGGGCATTGGTCGAAAACCGGCGCTTGCCAAGGTAGTGCCGCTGAACGAGCAGCGCGATCGCCGTGCAGGCGATCAGGAGCACGCTGAGTGCGCCCGCCGCGGCCGGGTTGGCATCAGATTCGCCGGCGAACAGCTTGAAGATGTCGACGGCCAGGAACGGCCGGTCCTCAGCCAGCACCGCTGGCACGCCGAAATTCTCCAGTGCCTCAATGAACACCAATAGTCCGCCGGCAAGGATCGCCGGCATCACGATGGGCAGCAGCACGGTGCGGATCACATAGGGCCGTGAGCCGCCGAGATTGCGGGCTGCCTCCTCCATCGAGGCGTCGACTGCCTGGAATCCGGCCAGCACGGGCATGACGACGTATGGATAGAGCGTCAACGTGAACACGATGACGATGCCGGGCACGCCGTAGATCGATCCGATCGGGATGCCGATCCCGCGCAGAGCGGTGGTGACGACGCCAGCATGGCCGAACAGCAGCACGAGGGCGTAGGCGCTGACGAAAGAGGGCAGGACCAGCGGTAAGGACGCAAGCGTCAGCAGCAGCGCGCGGCCCGGTATGTCGATCCGGGCGAGACAGAAGGCGAGCGGGATGCCGATCGCGCATGCGAAGGCCGTCGCGAGCGCGGCGCAGAGCAGACTGTTGCCGATGCTGCCAAGATAGTAGCGGCTCTTCACAATCGCCGCATAGTTCCCAAGTGTCAGGCCGCCCGTGCCGTCGATCCGAAAGCTTGCATCCAGGACGAGCGCCAGCGGGTAGAGCAGAAACACCGCGAGCAGCACCAGCGCCGCCAGCGTCACGATGGTGGCGAAGCGTTTCATGGCGCCGGATACGCCGTGATCTGGGCAGGGTCGTAGGCAAGGGTGAGCGGCGCGCCGGGCAAGAGATCGAGCGCCTGGCCGCCGAGCGCCGCAATCCGAATCTGGGTGCCGTCCGGCAGGGTTGCGTGGAGGCGTTGTACCGGGCCGAGAAATTCACGCAGCGCCAGACGCGCATGCACAAGCGAGCCACCGGAACCGTCTCGCAGCTGCAGGGCCTCCGGCCTGACCGACAGCAACACCGGCGCGCCCGGCGCTGCGACCTCGCCTCTGACCGTGAATTCCGTTCCGGCTGCTGCGACAGGGGTGTTACGGCCGTCGAAAGCTCCCGCGATGCCCGGCACCATATTGGTCGAGCCGAGGAATTCGGCGACGAAGGCAGTCTGCGGCATTCGATAGATGCGCTCCGGCGTGTCCACTTGCTCGATCTTGCCGTGACGCAAGACGGCGATGCGGTCGGAGATGGCGAGTGCCTCCTCCTGATCATGCGTCACGTAGATCGCAGTCAGGCCGAGCGCCTGCTGCAGCTGTCGGACCTCGATCCGCATTTCGGTGCGCAACTGCGCGTCGAGGTTGGACAGCGGCTCGTCGAACAGGAGCACGGCGGGCTCGATCACGAGCGCGCGGGCGATTGCCACGCGTTGCAGCTGACCGCCGGAGAGCTGGTGTGGCGAGCGCGGACCGTAACCTGCAAGGCGCACCCGCTCGAGCGCCTTATCGACGCGCGATGCGATCTCGGCAGCCGGAACCTTCCTGGCCTTCAGCCCGTAGGCCACGTTTTCGGCGACGGTGTGGTTCGGGAAGATCGCGTAGTTCTGAAACACCATGCCGGTGTCGCGGCGATGCGCGGGCAGAGCATCGATGCGCCGGCCGTCGAAGCAAATGGAGCCGGATTCGACGTCGATGAAGCCTGCGATCATGCGCAGCAACGTCGTCTTCCCGCAGCCTGACGGCCCAAGCAGCGTGAACAGCTCGCCATGCTTGATGTCGAGCGAGATGTCGTCCACGGCCCGCACCGCGCCGAAGGTGCGGGTCAGGTTTTCAATCCGGATCGCGGTCATCGGATCAGCGCGTGTTCTGGATCGTGGTCTTCAGCCGCGCGAGGGTGTCGCGACGGGCCGCTTCCCATTTGGTGTCGTCATAGGGCAGCACCTTGACTGCCGAGAACGGCAGCATCCCCGGTGCGACTGCCTCGAGCTCGATATCCTGACGGGCAGGGCGCCGGAACGTCGCCTTCAGCAACATCTCCTGGACTTCCTTGCTGCCCAGATAGTCGACCAGCCGTTTGGCAGGCTCGGGGTTCGGTCCGCCTTTCAGGATGGCCGCGCCTTCGACGCCCGCATAGGTGCCCTCGGCCGGATAGGCGACGCTCACCGGCGCACCGTTATGGGCCCACAGGAAGCCGGCATATTCGAGCGTGATGCCAAGCGGATATTCGCCGCTGCCGATCCCGTCGAAGACCTGGGTCGAGCGGTTGAGCACCTTCGCATTCGCAAGAAGCCCGTCCATCTTGGTCCAGGCTGCGTCGTCCGCGCCCCACAGCGAGAGAAGCGTGGTCGCGGCCGCATATGAGAATCCGGAATTGGCAGGGTCGGTAAAGGCGAGCTTGCCTTTCCATTTCGGATCGAGGAGGTCTGCCCAGGCTTTGGGCCCGCTGGCCTTGTCGATCGCCTTGGTGTTCTGGCCGATCACGACGACCTGGATGTTGGTGCCCAGCCAAAGGTCGTTCGGATCGCGAAATTGCGCCGGCACGGCTTCGCGGCCCTTCGCCGCGTAAGCCTGAAGGTGCGGGCTCGCCAGCCGCAGCAGCGTCGCGCTGACGCCCCAGATCACGTCGCCCTGCGGATTGGCGGCCTCGGACGCGACGCGGCGCACCAGCACACCTGATCCGGTCGAGACCACGTCGACCTTGATTCCGGTCGCCTTGGCGAAGCCTTCGGCTACAAGCTTGTTCACGGTGTCGTCGTTGGCCGAATAGAGCACGACGCTCTGCTGGGCCGAGACCAGCCCGGCCGCGAACAGCGATGCCGCGAGCGTCACGACTCGGGCGAGGATGGAGGCAGGAGGTCTCATCGTGGTTCGCCCTCGTGGGTTCAGCGATTGCTCATGCGGTTGCGGCGAGGTACTCGGTGGCCGCCTTGAGCCCGGCGCCGGGTTCGATCGGCAGGCCGAACTTCGTGAGTGCGTCCTCGAGATGCAGAAGGTCGGTCAGAATGGTCCCCGCGCTCAAAGCACCCATCGTGCCAAACCGGATGACACGGCCGGAGAGACGGTTGCGGGCGCCTGCGATCACCGTGCGGTGATCCTGGTAGAGCTGCCGCACGATGGCTCCGCCTTCGAGCCCGTCGGGGACCTTGAAAACCACGACCGTGTTCGAGCGTGGCTCATCGCGGCAAAAATCTGCGAGTCCGAGCGCCGCGCCGCCGGCGCGCAGCGCGGCGGAGAGCTTCTTGTGGCGCGCGAGCACATTGGCGAAGCCTTCCTCGTGCATCATCGTCAAGGCCTCACGCAGGCCATAGATGAGGCTCACCGGTGCCGTGAACGCGGTCTCGTTCTGCTCCGCGGATTTCAGCGCGCGACGGAAATCCCAATAGAAGGCCGATCGCTGCTCGTCCTGCCCGATCACGTGCCACGCCTTGGCGCTGACGCTGGCAAGTGCGAGGCCGGGCGGGCACATCAAGGCCTTTTGCGAGGCCGAGACAACGATGTCGACGCCCCATTCGTCCTGCCGCATCGCGATGCCGCCGAGACCGCTGACGGAGTCTGCGATGAGCAGCGTTGGCCGGTCGCGCACCAGTGCGCCGAGCGCCGCGAGATCGGCCACGATCCCGGTCGAGCTCTCATTGTGCACGACGACGACGGCGCGATAGGTGTGGTCGCGCAATCGGGCTTCCACCGCGGCGACATCGATCGCCTGGCCCCATTCGATCGCGACCGTGTCGACGGTGATGTTCATGGCCTTGGCGATCGTGGTGAAACGCTCACCGAACTGACCATGCTCGACTACGAGGATCCGATGGCCCGGTCCGGCCACGTTGACGAGCGCAGCCTCCATAACGCCGGTTCCGGAGCTCGCAAAGAACAGGATGCGGTTCGTCGTGCCTAAAATCGGGCGGATCATCTCCTCCGCCTCGCCGATTGCAGTCCGGCATTCGGGTCCGCGATGGTTGACCATCACCCGAGCCATCGCCTGCCGCACCCGCTCGGGCACTTCGGTTGGACCGGGAAGCCGAAGACGGTATCCCGTCGAGGCAATGGCGCTCGGAGTGTCTGTGATCGTCATAGCTTGAAGTCACCGTTCTGACGCATATAGGGAACGAGGCCGCCCGCGCGCAGGATCGCCAGCATGATCGGCGGCAGCGGCTCCGGGCTGAGGGTCTCACCGCTGCGTTCGTTGCGGATCGCGCCGGTGCCGTCGGAGATCAGGATGTCGCCCTCACGAATTCCGCCGGTTTCGCAGACAAGCGGCAGCAGGCCGTTGTTGATCGCGTTGCGGTAGTAGGTGCGCGAGAAGCTTCGCGCCATCACCGCCGGAATGCCGGCCCCGAGCACGGTTGTGACGGCAACCTCCATCGCCGAGCCGCAACCGAAATTCTTGCCCGCCACCAGGATGTCTCCCGGTTGCACAGAAGCTGCAAAGGTCGGATCGACATGCTCGAACAGGAATTGCCTGAGAACGGCGGGGTCGAGGCTCTCCCGCTTGCGGGTCGAGCTGATGATCGAGTCGGTGTTGACGTCGTCGCCGACAAGTCGCGCGCGTCCTCGCAGGGCTGTCATCGCGACACCTCGCGAGGATCGGTCACGACACCGCGGGTCGCGGCGGCTGCGCAAGCTGCCGGGGAGGCGAGGTAGATCGATGCCTTGGCGTTGCCCATGCGGCCCTTGAAGTTCCGGTTGGCGGTCGAGATCACCGAAACCCCGTCGCCGGGGATCACCCCGCAGGTCCCGCAGCAGGAGCCGCAGCCCGGCTCGACCACGGTTGCGCCGAAGCCGACCAGGGCGTCGAGCGTGCCATCGGCCGCCATGGCGTCGCGGACCTCGCGCGATGCCGGCGTGACCACGAGCTGCACGCCGGGTGCAACGCCTCCACCCGCCTCGAGCACCGCGAGAGCCTGATGGAAGTCGCGTAACCTGCCGCCCGTGCAGGTGCCGAGATAGACCATCTGTACCGGCGTGCCGGCCGCATCCTCGAGCGCCACGACCTGATCCACCAGATGCGGCAACGCGATCCGCGGCGTGAGGGCGTCGAGCGCGATCTCCACGGTCCGGCTGTAGTGCGCATCCGGATCCGCTGCGACCGGTTCGAAAGCCTGGCCGGTGCGGCCCTGCAGATAGGCGATGGTTTCAGCATCGGCCGGGAAGATGCCGGTCTTCGCGCCCATCTCGACCGCAAGATTGCTCAGGACGAGGCGGTCCTCCAGCGCGAGGGTGGCGACACCCGGTCCTGCGAATTCGAGTGCCTGATAGGCGGCACCGTCAGCGCCGAGCGTGCCCGCGAGGGCCAGTGCGATATCCTTCGCATAGACGCCGCTCGGCAGTTGTCCGGTCAGGACGACGCGGATCGAATCCGGCACGCGCAGCCAGATCCGGCCACACAGCATGACCGCGGCGAGATCGGACGAGCCGATCCCGGTCGCAAAGCAATTCAGTGCCCCGTATGTCACGGCATGGCTGTCGGCTCCGACGACCAGGCCACCCGGCAGAGCGCGGCCCGTCTCCACGATGAGCTGGTGACCGATTCCTTCACCGGCTTCATGCAGCGTGACGCTGAACCGCTTGGCGAAGTCCCGCATCACGCGGTGCAGCTCGATCGTCTGCGGGCTTGTCGGCGGCACGTAATGGTCGAGCGCAAAGACCAATCGGGCGGCATCGCGCACGTTCTCTCCGCCCATCGCCTTGAAATAGTCGAGCGCCATCGGGACCGAACCGTCGGTGCCGAGCGCGCAATCGACCTCGCAGACCACGAGGTCCCCGGCGTGCGCATCCTGCCCGGATTTTCGAGCGAGGATCTTCTCGGAGATCGTACGCCCGGCCATCGCTAGACCTCTGGCATCTCGCAGCCGAGACGTCGGAGCGAGGCGTCGACCCAGCTGCGATCGAGCGTACCGGCTTCGATCGCCGCCATTTGCTTGGTCTCGGCAGACTGCTTGGCTTCGGCGGCCTCGATCACCGCTCGGCAATCGTCGATGGCGACGGCTAGCACGCCGTCGTCGTCGCCCAGCACCAAATCGCCGGGCTGGATGACCATGCCGCCGATCGCGATCGGTCCGTTGATCTCGCCCGGACCGTCCTTGTACGGACCGCGATGGGTGACACCCGCCGCGAAAACGGGAAGGGGGTTTGCCCGGATCGCAGCGGCATCGCGGATCGCGCCATGGATAACGATGCCGGCGACGCCGCGCCGGGCGGCCTGCGCGAGCATCATCTCGCCGAAGATTGCGTTGCTGAGGTCGCCGCCCGCATCGACCACGATGACGTCGCCGGCAACCGCGATGTCGAGCGCTTTGTGGACCATCAGATTGTCGCCGGGGCGCGTCTTCACGGTCAAAGCGGGACCGGCCATGCCGCCAGCCGCATGCATCGGCCGGAGCGTGGCGCCGCCCGCGGCCATGCGCGACATCACATCGCTGATGTTGGCGACCGGAAGGGCGCGAGCCCGTTCGACCCATTCGCCTGCGACAACACGCTTGCGGGAAAGGATCCTGAACCCTACGGCCATATCAACCCCATTGAAAATGGAACGCCGTTACGCATAGTGTAACGGTGACGAGCCGAGGTCAACTGAAAATCGGCAGGACAGGGATTTTCGATGCCCAAGACGCAAGGGGTCGCCGCCGTGCAACGGGCGTTGGCGATCCTGGATACCTTCGCTGGAGCCGGGTCGCGCAGCCTGGCCGACATCGCCAAGATCACGGGCTTGGCGAAACCGACCGTGATGCGCTCGCTGGTGTCGCTGGATGAAGCCGGCTACGTCGTCCGCCTCAGCGACGGCCGCTACGCACTCGGCGCGAAGACTTTCCAGCTCGGCACCACCTATCGGGCCAATTTCAATCTCGAACAGCATGTGCTGCCGGTCCTTCAGCGGCTAAGCCAGGAGACGTTGGAGAGCAGTGCGTTCCACGTGCGTGAACGCGATAGCCGGCTCTGTCTGTTTCGGGTGGATTCGCCGCAGCTCGTGCGCGACGTCGCGCGGCCCACAAACCTCGCGCCACTCGATTTGACCTCGACGGGACAAGTGCTGCGGACGGCGCGCTGGGCAGACCGCACGGATGGCGGCGTGCAGGTCTTCGTCAGTTCCGGAATCTACGACGCTGTGACGGCCTCCCTCTCCACCGCCGTTTTCGGCCACGACGGAGCGCTGGTGGGCGCCATGACCGTGAGCGGCCCAATCGAACGCATCCGTCAGGCCGACCTCCAGGCGCTGGCGTCCCGGCTCACCGACGCCTCGTATCGGCTCTCACTTGTGCTCGGCGCGCCATTGCCCCGCGAGGTCGGCGCGCCGCGGATCATCAGTCTGCCATCGGCCGAAACAGGCTCTCCCTGACGCCGCCCCGTTCTCCATCAATCCTGATGGTTCTCACGATCATCCGGCCCGAGACGCTCGTGCGTCGGCACAGGGCCGGCTTTCGCTGCTACTGGCGTTGGAAGTGACATAGAGGGAGATCGGCCGATTAAAGCCGCCCCTGCGGAGGGTCTCGGCGTCTTTCTCGGGGGCGTTGTGGGTGGTAGGGCTTCCGCCCTCCTCGAAGGATGGAATCGAAGTGAAATTCTTTCCTAATTCTCGCTCGGGCAAATTTCTGCGAGGCGCGGCCGCCGCGTCCGACGATACGCGGTTTTGCCGAGGCGGTGAGGAATGCACTCGTAAAGAAGTGAGCTAGCCGGTTGCGCGCGGGAGCATGCCCTTGGCGGTAATCTCCGCCGAAAGCTCTTCGATCGTCTTGCGTTGTTCCATGGCGGCTTTGCGGATCAGCGCAAAGGCGGCTGGTTCTGCCAGCGCGTGCGAGTGCATCACCTGGAGAACGGCGGCGAGCACGACGCGACGCGACCGAAGACGCTGCTCGAGCTTGACCACCTGCTGCTTCAATTCGTTGGTGCGTTCGCTTCGCTCGATTGCCATGACGAGCGCCGCGTAGATGCCGGCCGAGCGCAACGGCTTGACCAGGAACGAGGCCGGATCGAGCTCGAACACTAGCTTCAGCCGGCTTGGCGTTTCGGTGCCGAGCAGGGCGATGACCGGGCAGCGTCCCAGGAACGCGCGTCGTGCCGGTTGCGTCAAAGGCAGGAACTCGTCATCGATCAACGCCAGATCCGGCGCGAAGTCGATCGCCTCTGTCGGCTCCCACGCGATGCTGTCGACCCCAAGACGCTCGAACTGGCGTCGCACGATGGTTGCGTCGCGTTCGTCCTTGATGGCGACGATTGCCTTACGCCCGCGCAGCGAAAATGAAGACGGTCTGCTCATTTTACAACCCGCAAATGCGGCGCATTCGGCAATGCGCCGCCCGCCGAGGTCTCCCTCGAAGGGCTGACGGCAACGTCGAGCTGCGTCAGGTAAGGATCAGGCTTAACAGGCGCGTCGGCTTCCCAGAAGATATCAAACTGTCCTCGCGGATTGGAAACGGCAAGCCGCGGTGTAAGGACGCAATGATTGTTGCCGCCGTCGATCCAGACCGGTCCTTGCGGCGAATTGTAGCGATGGCCGGCCGCGGCGCGCCGCACCTCGGCGATACTCGATGTGCCAGCGCGCTGCAACGCGCGCGCCAGCAGATAGACGGCGACATAGGCGGATTGCCCGTCGACCGAGGGGCTGCTGTCGTCGCCATAGCGCGCCTTCCAGCGTGCAACGAATGCGCGGTTCTCCGGCAGGCGGATGCTCTCGAAATAGGCCGATGACGTGATGCAGCCGGCCGACGCCGGTCCGACGATCGACAGTTCCGGTTCGCACAGGCTGCAGCTCAGCATCGGAATCTCGAGCCCGGCGGCCTTGGTGCCGGCGTGGAAGGCGCGAATGAAGTCGTAGCTCGAGCTTCCGACCAGCGTGTTGAAGACGATCGGCGGCTTGCGGCGGACGATCTCGTCGACGATGTGCCCGACGGCGCTTTCGCCGAGTTCGAGCAGCCGTTCGGCCAGGATGTGGCCGTCTGCCGCGCTGACCAACTCCCGGGTGACGCGATTGGTCTCCCATGTCCAAACGTAGTTGGAGCCGACGCAGAAGATCTCCCGGGACAGATTGTCGAGCACGTACCGGACGAGCGGCAGGACGTTGTGATTGGGCGAGGCGCCGACATAAATGACGTTGTCGGAGCACTCGAAGCCCTCGTAGCGCGCAGGATACCAGAGCAGGCGATCGGTGCGCTCCACGATCGGCAGAACTTGTTTGCGCGACGCCGACGTGTAGCAGCCGATGATGTGCTCGACGCCGACATTGCGGATGAGATCGTCGCAGACCGTATGGTATTCGGAGATGATGCCGCGAGGATCGCGGATATGAGCGGCAATCGAGAAGCCGAACTCCGTCTGGTTGTTGATCTCGTCGACCGCCATCATCGCGCTCTTGAGGATCTCGCGGCCCATAGCCTGATATGGCCCGGACTGCGAGCAGATGATGCCAACGGGAACAGACGGTTTTGTCATTGACGACTTTCGGTAGTGCAACGCGAAGATGAAATCATCATCGGCGATGACAGTGCAAGTGGCTTGCCGTTTTGCTGCGCAGCACTATCGAAATTTAGGCAGAGAGCATCGTTGACAATGCGATGGGCAGTTACTTAGACTTTTCTCCTACAGGGCTACCTGTCGAACCTCGCGTGCGCCGATCTGGCCGATGACGTCCAGCTCCTTGCACTAAGTGCTTCGTTCGATTGCGGCCCCTAAGCGACAGATCATAGCCGCGGCATTTGAGCCATTCGTCGCCTCATTCGGGAGGGACGGGTGGCTTTTTTCGTTTGCCGCCAAGGAAGCTGGCGATGCGTCCGCGTCGCCAGAACGGTGACGCATGCGCGGAGACGACCGCGTGTCACATCGAGTGTGAGGATGAAGAACGATGGCGGCAACAGATCTCCACTATCTCGGACTCGTCGACGTCGGGCGGAAGATCCAGGCGAAGGAGCTGTCGCCGGTCGAAGCGACCAAAGCGATGCTCGGGCGGATCGAGAAGCTCGACGGCAAGCTCAAGAGTTTCGCTTATGTGATGGCTGACTCGGCGCTCGCGGACGCTGCCACGGCCGAGAAGGAGATCGCTTCCGGAAAGATCAAGGGGCCGCTGCATGGTGTGCCAGTGGCGGTCAAGGATCTCTGCTGGGCCAAGGGCGCGCCGGCGGCCCATGGCATGACCATTCATCGAGATTTCCGTCCCTCCGAGGATGCAACGGTAGTTGCGCGGTTGAAGGATGCCGGCGCCATCATCCTCGGCAAGCTGCAGCAAACCGAAGGCGCCTACGCCGATCATCACCCGAAGATCGACCCGCCGAAGAACCCGTGGAACGCGGATCTCTGGCCCGGCGCATCCTCGAGCGGCTCCGGCGTCGCTACCGCGGCGGGCCTCTGCTTCGGCTCGCTCGGCACCGATACGGGTGGATCAATCCGCTTTCCGTCCGCGGCTAACGGCGTCACCGGGCTCAAGCCGACCTGGGGGCGCGTCAGCCGCTACGGCGCATTCGAGCTTGCGGCGACGCTGGATCATATCGGCCCGATGGCAAGGAGCGCGGTCGATTGCGGCGCCATCCTCGGCGTGATCGCGGGTCAGGACCCCAAGGACACGACGTCGGTTCCGCTGCCCGTACCTGACTATCTCGCCAGTTTGTCCGGCGACCTTCGCGGCGTGACGATCGGCGTCGACCGGCGCTGGACCAGCGAAGGCACCGATGGCGATGCGGCCAAGGTGTTGACCGAGGGTCTGCGTGTAGCGGCCGATCTCGGCGCGAAGATCAAGGAGATCGCGTTCCCCGATCCCAAGGCGGTCATCGACGACTGGTTCCCGCTGTGCGGCATCGAGGTCGCCGTCGCGCACGAGGACACCTATCCCGCGCGCAAGGACGAGTACGGCCCGGCACTCGCTGGCCTGCTCGATCTCGGTCGGCAGCAGTCCGGCATGGACTATCAGAAGATCGTGCTCCGGCGCGAAGCGTTTCGTGGCGCCGTCCGCCTTCTGTTCGAATCGGTCGATCTCCTCGCAGTGCCGGCCCAGGCATTCGCCGCGCCCACGCTCGCCAAGATGGCGTCGCTCGGCGAGGACGCCTCGCTGATCGCAGGCTTGCTTCGCTTCACATGCCCGTTCGACATGACGGGAAGCCCGACCGTGACGCTACCCGGCGGCTTCGCCGCGAATGGCGGTCCGGTTGGCTTCCAGTTCGTCGGTCGTCATTTCGATGAGGCCGGCCTCGTTCGCGCGGGCGATGCGTTCCAGCGCGTTACCGACTGGCACAAGCGTCATCCCGGGATCTGAGTTCAGGAGCCAATCATATGCCCGCAGAAGACTGGTTGAAGAATTCCATCATGGCCAAGCGTGCGGTCGCCAAAGGCGCGACCGGGGCGACGCATAGCCTGACGATCGAAGAGCAGGGCGGCTTCCACTACGTCTACGGTCCCTATGCAAAGCCGACCCTGTCGATCGACCCCGGCGGAGTGGTGGTTGTCGAGACGGAGGATGCGTTCGGCGGTGTGCTCACCAGCGAGAGCGACAGCCCCACCGCCAAACTGAACTTTCCCTATCTGAACCCGCAATGCGGGCCGATCGCGGTTAAGGGCGCCAAGAAGGGCGATTGCCTCGCGATCTACATCCGCGACGTCGAGACCCGCGGCGAGCAGCCGGCCGGCACGACCTGCATTATTCCTGAGTTCGGCGGACTCGTCGGGACAAGCTCGACGGCACTGCTCAATCCGCCATTGCCGGAGCGCGTGAAGAAGCTGCATGTCGACAGGAACGGCGTGCGCTGGAACGACAAGATTACGCTGCCCTACGAGCCGTTCATCGGCACCATCGGCGTCTCGCCGGAGATCGAGGCGATCTCGTCGCTGCAGCCGGATTACCACGGCGGCAACATGGATCTGCCCGACGTCGCCCCCGGGGCGATCATCTATTTCCCGGTGCATACCGACGGCGGGATGCTCTACGTCGGCGACTGTCACGCGACGCAAGGCGACGGCGAACTCTCCGGGGTGGCTCTGGAGCAGCGCGCGACCGTCACGCTGCAGGTCGACCTGATCAAGAACTGGAGCTTCGCCTGGCCGCGGCTCGAGACAAAGGACTTCATCATGACGATCGGCAGCGCGCGTCCGCTCGAGGACGCGGCGCGTATCGCCTATCGCGAGCTCGTGCGCTGGATGGCGGCCGACTACGGCTTCGACGAGATCGACGCCTACATGCTGCTCAGCCAAGCCGGGCGGATGCGCCTCGGCAACATGGTCGACCCTAAATACACGATGGGAGCATCGATCCTGAAGAATTACCTCAAGCCATGACATCCAGTCGCTTTCAGAAACAGGGGATATCACGATGAGTTCGGGACGCAAGTTAGGGATGGTTTTGCTCGGCGCCATGCTCGGTACCGCAGCGGCAATGACCGTTGCTCGGGCCGCGGAACCACCGTTGAAGGTGGGTCTGCTCGAGGACGTGTCGGGCGATCTCGCCTTCATGGGCATGCCGAAGCTGCACGGCTCGCAGCTGGCCGTCGAAGAGATCAACAAGAGCGGCGGCATCCTGGGGCGGCAGATCGAGCTGATCCATCTCGATCCGCAGGGCGACAACGCCCGTTATCAGGAATTCGGCCGACGTCTGCTCAATCGCGACAAGGTCGACGTGCTGATCGGCGGCATCACATCGGCCTCGCGCGAGGCGCTGCGTCCCATCGTCGACCGCACCTCGACGCCTTATTTCTACACCAACCAGTATGAAGGCGGTGTCTGCGACGCCAGCATGATCAGCATGGGCGCGGTGCCCGAGCAGCAATTCTCGACGCTGATCCCGTGGATGGTCGAGAAGTTCGGCAAGAAGGTCTATGTCATCGCGGCCGACTACAATTTCGGTCAGATCTCGGCGGAGTGGAACCGCAAGATCATGAAGGATCTCGGCGGCGAGGTCGTCGGTGAGGAGTTCATTCCCCTCGGCGTGTCGCAGTTCGCGCAGACGATCCAGAACATTCAGAAAGCGAAGCCGGATTGGCTACTTACGATCAATGTCGGCGCTGCCCAGGATTCGTTCTTCGAGCAGGCGGCTGCGGCCAACCTCAATCTGCCGATGGGATCGTCGATCAAGGTCATGCTCGGCTTCGAGCACAAGCGGTTCAAGCCGCCGGCGCTCAACAACATGCATGCGACTGCGAATTGGTTCGAGGAGATCGACACGCCAGAGGCTACCGACTTCAAGAAGCGCTGGCACGCGAAATTCCCTGACGAACTCTACATCAACGACATGGGCTACAATGCCTATAATGCGCTCTACATGTACAAGGCTCTGGTCGAGAAGGCGAAGTCGATCAAGCTCGACGACATGCGCAAGGTCATCGCGACCGGCGATGCATGCATCGACGCTCCCGAAGGCAAGGTGTGCATCGATCCGAAGAGCCAGCACACCTCGCACCGCATGCGCCTGATCTCGGTCGGGCCGAAGCATGAGGTGAAGGTCGAGAAGGACTATGGGACGATCCAGCCGTACTGGCTTGGCGAAATCGGTTGCGATCTCACCAAGAAGAACGACAAGGACCAATACACGCCGAGCCATCTCCCGAAGAAATCGTGACGCCTGACGGGCACGGATTTTGCTCGTATTGAGAGTTGCGCTCTTGGACAAGGCCGGCGCCGCAACGATGCGGCGCCGGGATCGGCAAAGGGACCAAGATGTCGGCTGAAGTATTCTCGGTATTCTATCAGTTCGCCGACGTGTTCGCGTTCCTCATTCTCTCGGCCGCAGGTCTCGCTATCGTGTTCGGCATGATGGGCGTCATCAATATGGCGCATGGCGAGTTCATCATGTGCGGCGCCTATGTCACCGTCGGCCTGGTGAATCTGGGCGTTCCGCTCGCGATTGCCCAGATCCTGGCCGCGCTGACGGCGGGGCTCATCGGTGTCGCCGTCGAGTTCCTGATCGTGCGGCGCTTCTACAAGCGGCCGCTGGATTCTCTGCTCGCCACTTGGGGGCTCAGCCTCATCGTGACGCAATCGATGCTCCTGATTGTCGGTTCAGCCGTGCGGGGCATCGGAACGCCCGAAGGAAGCTTCGCAATCGGCGGCTATACGTTCTCGACCTATCGTCTGGTTCTGTTCGGTTGCGCGGTGGCCGTGCTGGGCGGTCTCTACATCGTTTTCATGAAGACGCGCTTTGGTGTGATCGCCCGGGCGACGATGCAGAATGCGGCGATGGCGAAGGCGCTGGGCGCGCGAACGGGCCGAATCTATTCGATCAGCTTCGGGATCGGCACCGGCCTTGCCGGACTTTGCGGGGCGCTCTACGCGCCAACGATGACGCTGATTCCGACCATGGGGGCGACCTTCGTGGTCGAAAGCTTCGTTACGGTCGTCATTGGAGGGGCAAACGTGCTGCTCGGAACAGCGCCGGCCGCTGTGTTCCTGGCGATGATCCGGATGGCGCTGAACGCGAGCTACGGCCAGATCATCGGACAGATTGGCATGCTGGTCGCCGTTATTTTGATCATTCGGGTGTTGCCCGAGGGGCTCTCCAGCGTTCTGGTTCGTCGTGGGCGCTAAAGGGAATTTGTGATGTTCAAGCTGCTGGAAGGTCCGCAGACGCTCGGACGTGGCAAGATCTTCTGGTCCTGCTTTCTTGCAGTGCTCGCGGGCGCACTGACATATCCGCTGTTCGCCGACTCCTATGATGTGGGGAATTTCGCCTATTTCCTGATCTGGATATTCATGGCGCTCGGCCTCTGCCTGATGTGGGGCTATGGCGGGATGCTGTCGTTCGGCCAGACCTTGTTCTTCGGCATCGCCGGTTACGGTTATGGCGTGCTCGCGATTAACATGGGCGGCGGCACCGCAACGATCGCCGCGCTTGCGCTGTCCGTTGTCCTTGCGATGGTGGCGGCCGGCATCCTCGGCTATTTCATGATCTGGGGTGGCATCAACGGCATCTTCTTCGGGATCGTGACGCTGTCTGCGACGCTGGTGCTTGCCTTCTTCCTCGGCCAGACGGCGGGGCCGGAATGGCACATCGGCCCGGCGCGGCTGAATGGCTTCAACGGCATGAAGGGCATGGACCCGCTCGCCGTCGGCGACTTCTATATCGAAGGATCGGCGCTCTACTACGTCATGATCGCGCTGATCGTGATCGTCTATCTCGCGTTGCGCATGTTCGTGAATTCGGGCATCGGAAACGTCATCGTGGCGACGCGCGAGAACCCGCAGCGCGCCGAGATGCTGGGTTATGACGTCCGGAAATACCAGCTCCTGACCTTCGTGATCGGCAGCGGCCTCGCAGGGCTGAGTGGTGCGCTGTACACGTCCTGGGGCCAATTCATCACGCCGTCCAGCATCGGCCTGCCTGCGGCGGCGATGCCCATCGTATGGGTGGCTTTCTCCGGACGGAGCGATCTGACCGCAACTCTGGTCGGATCGTTCCTGCTGCTGTTCGGCTTTCAGACCATCACGGTCTACAGCCAGCAGGCAGCACTCGTGCTGATGGGAGCGCTGCTGCTCGCCACGGTGATGCTGGCGCCGCAGGGTTTTGTGCTCGGCATCGGCAAGCTTGCTGCCGACTGGTGGAGCGGACGTCGGCGGCGCGATGATAGCCCCGTCATGGCGGAGGCTGGTCGCTTGCAGTCGGAAGAGTCCTGATCATGGCGCTGGTCGAAGTCAAAGGCGTATCCAAGCGTTTTGGCGGATTGACCGCAGTCTCCGACGTCGACCTCACGGTCAACGCCGGCGAGGTCCACTGCCTGATCGGGCCCAATGGCGCCGGCAAGAGCACATTGTTCAAGTTGATCGTGGGTCTCTACCCGCCGAGCCAGGGCAGCATCCTGTTCGATACCGTCGACATCACCAAGGAGCGTCCCTACGCACGCGTGCAGCGGGGCATGAGCATCAAGATGCAGGCTCCGAGCGTGTTCAAGGAGCTGCCGGTTCGGCAAAACATCCAGACTGCGCTCCAGGAACGACTGTCCGGCGCGGAACGCATCGCCGAGGAGGATCGCCTGCTGACTCTGCTCAACCTGGGGCCGGACAGCGATAAGCTCGCGGGTGCGCTGTCGCATGGCCAGCAGCAATGGCTCGAGATCGGGATGGCGCTGGCGCTGAAGCCGCAGCTCCTGCTACTGGACGAACCGACTGCCGGCATGTCGCCGGAGGAAACCTTCAAGACCGGCGAGCTGATCAAGTCGTTCAATGCAGAGGGTATGACGGTTCTTGTCGTCGAGCACGATATGGCCTTCGTGCGCCAGGTCGCCCAGCGCGTCACAGTGCTGCATCTCGGCAAGATTTTCGCACGTGGCGATCTCGAAAGCATTTTGCAGGACGCGAAAGTCGCGGAAATTTATCTCGGTAAGACGCATGCTCACTGAACCCAAGCCCACTGACCGGATTCTGGACGTATCGGAATTATGGGCGGGATACGGTGCGACGCCGATTCTGCAGGGCGTCACCATGTCGGTCTCCCGCGGCGAGATTGTCGGCGTGATCGGCCGTAACGGTGTCGGCAAGTCGACTCTGATGCGGTGCCTGATCGGTTTGCTGCAAACCTGGCGTGGCACGATCAGCTTCATGGAGCAGGACGTAACAAAGCTCGAAGCCGACGCGCGGGCGAGGGCGGGCTTCGGCTACATCCCGCAGGGACGCGATGTCTTTCCGCAGATGACCGTCGAGGAAAACCTGCAGGTCGGCGAGTTGATCGGCGGTCCCGGCGGCAAGAAGCTGCCTGAACTCGTCTATGAGTATTTTCCGCGACTGAAGGAACGCCGGCGGCAGGCCGCAGGCACGATGTCGGGCGGCGAGCAGCAACAGCTCGCCATAGGCCGCGCGCTGATCGGCAATCCGTCCTTGATGATCCTGGACGAGCCGTCCGAGGGTATCCAGCCCTCGATCGTCCAGCACATCTGCGAGGCGCTGAGATCGTTCCGGAACGAGCTCGGGACCACCATCATCTTCGTCGAGCAGAACCTCGACACGATCCTGGCAATCGCCGAGCGTTGTTACATCATGGAGAAGGGCAAGATCGCGCAGTCGCTGGCAGGTGGCGAGGTTAACGAGGACAATGTCCGCGAGCAGCTCCTGCTCTGAACGGCCGCATGGCATGTTTTCAAGTCGTCAACAGGGAGGGAATGGACATGGATCTGGGACTCAAGGGAGCAAAGGTTCTCGTCACCGGCAGCACCAAGGGGATCGGCAGGGCGATCGCCGACACATTCGCGGCGGAAGGCGCGGATGTCGGCATCTGCGCGCGCAACCAGGCCGACGTCGACAGCGCAGTCGCCGCGATCAAGGCGAAGGGCGTCGCTGCCTTTGGTAGTTCGGTCGATGTCTCCAACGGCCCGGCGCTCAAGGCCTGGGTCGAGGACATGGCCTCGAAGCTTGGCGGCATCGACGTCGTGGTCGCCAATGTCAGTGCGCTGTCGATCGGACAGGACGAGGAGAGCTGGGAGAAGGAATTCTCCACCGACATGATGGGCACCGTGCGGCTGGTCAATGCGGCGATGCCGTATCTCGAGAAGAGCAAGGCCGCGGCGATCGTGACCATCTCCAGCGTTTCAGGGCGGGAGGTTGACTTCGCGAGCGGCCCCTACGGCACGTTCAAGGCCGCGATCATCCACTATACGCAAGGTCTCGCCTTCCAGCTTGCCAGCAAAGGCATCCGCGCCAATTCGGTGTCGCCGGGCAACACCTATTTCGAGGGCGGTGTCTGGAATCAGATCAAGGATGGCAATCCCGAGCTGTACAAGACCGCGCTGGCGCTGAATCCGACCGGCCGCATGGGCACGCCGCAGGAAATGGCGAACGGTGCGGTGTTCCTTGCCAGCAAGGCAGCGAGTTTCATCACGGGGACCAACCTCGTGGTCGACGGTGCCCTCACGCGCGGCGTGCAGTTCTAGGCGCTCCCTGAGTAGCGCAGTCACGAAACCGGGCCGTCTGCGGTGCCGGTGGGCGAAGCCGTTTCCGACAACAGCAGGACTGTCAGATGTCAGCAGATCCAATTCACTACAAGTCGATCATCGAAATCTCCGAGCTGTTCCGCCGCGGCGAGCTTCTACCTTCGAAAGTGACCGAGGTAATGCTGAGCCGGATCGCGAAGCTCGATAGCAAGTTTCACGGTTATGCCTTGGTGCTTGCCGAGCGAGCCATGGCGCAGGCGAAGCGCTGCGACGCCGAGCTTGCCAAGGGCATCTGGCGCGGGCCGCTGCACGGCGTGCCGATCGGATTGAAGGATCTCTGCTACACCACTTTCGCGCCGACCGCCGGCGGCACGACAATCCACGCCCGGTTCGTACCCTCCTTCAACGCGACAATCGTGGACCGGCTCGAACACGCCGGCGCCGTCACGCTCGGCAAGCTAAAAATGACCGAGGGCGCCTATACGAGCCATCATCCCGACGACCAGGCGCCGCTCAATCCCTGGGGGACCGACTACTGGGTCGGCTCCTCCTCAAGCGGATCGGGCGTGGCCACTTCGGCGGGACTTTGCTTTGGCTCGATCGGCAGCGACACCGGCGGCTCGATCCGGTTTCCGTCGGCGACGGGCGGGCTGACCGGGATCAAACCCACCTGGGGACGTGTGAGCCGCCACGGCGTCTTCCCGCTGGCTGACTCTCTCGATCATGTCGGGCCGATGTGCCGGAGCGCAGCCGATGCCGCGGCCATGCTCGGCGTCATCGCGGGCGCAGACGTCAATGATCCAACCGCCCTTCAGGCGCCGGTGCCGAACTATCTGGCGGGGATCGGTGACGGCGTGCGGGGCTTACGGATTGGCGTGGACCGCAGCTACACGCAGGACGGGATCGATCCGCAGGTGGTCGCCGCCTTGCTGGAAGCGGAGCGTACGCTTGCGGACCTCGGCGCCGATATTCGTGAGGTCAAGTTCCCAGCTTACGAGAAGCTCGTGAGCATGTGGATTCCGATGTGCTCCATCGAGACCGCAGAGGCGCATCTCGAGACCTATCCGTCGCGGAAGTCGGAATACGGTCCCGATCTGGCGCAGCTGATCGAGCAGGGCAGATCGATCAGCGGCCTCGAGATCGCTCAGATCCATCATGAGCGGTTGAAGTTCTGCGGCAGCCTCGCTGCGCTGTTCGGCGATATTGACCTGCTCCTGATTCCCACCATGCCCGTGCCGATCCCAACGCTGACCAAGATGGGCGAATACGGCGCCGATCCGAACGTGCTGCTCAGCATCCTGCGCTTCACGGCGGTATTCGACTTCTCGGGCAGCCCGACCATCACGCTACCGAACGGCATGGCGGCGGACCGATTGCCTCTCAGCATGCAGTTCGTCGGTCCGCATCTGTCCGAAGATACGCTTGCCCGCGCCGGGTATGCCTTCCAGTCAGTGACGGATTGGCATACGCAGCGTGCTTCCATCGAATGAAAGGCAGCGAAAGGCATTATAACGTGTCTGAAGTTGAAGGCGCAGCGCTGGCTGCATGCCGAAGCGCTTTGTGGCGTTAGCGGCGATGAAGTTCTGCAGTGCCGACGAGATCTCGGCGTCGGTGTCGGCCGCACGCCGAGCCAGTGCGTCGGTGACCTCGGAAGTCGCATCCCGCGACTACCCCTGGACGGGATTGAAGGATACAATTCGGACCGGATAGGCGTACTGGCCGGACCGCAGATTTTGCAGGATGATCTCGAGGTTGGTGTCAGCCTCGTCGGTCTCGCGCCGGGCGCAACCAGCGCGCGCCGACGTCTTCAAGCACCAGATAGATGTCGCGGTCGATGCGGTCGGCCGGCACGATCGAGGGCGAGGAACGTAATCCCGCGCGGCGGGAATGACGCGACGAGCACGACGTATCGCAGGGATTGTCATCCACAGAATTGGAGCGAGGTGTCGCGCGCGGTCTAGTGTGCTTGGCTAAGGCCGCCTCATCGCCATGGCTGTCACGCGTCGCCTATGCATCTACCTTTCTGTCGGCACACGCTTGTGCTGATCGATCGCGGGGCCTGCCTCCTCTCGCTTGGATGATCGGGTGCTTGCCGCCAGGACCGGATGGAGCGCGTCGTGAAGCTTTGCTCCGTTCCTGATGTTGAACAGATCCGCGGAAGGCCGGCTGTCTCTACTGACGTTCGCAACCGCACAAATCGAGATAGGGCCAGGGTTAGATCCGGCCCGGCGACGTGATCCGCCATTGACAGGTCGGCGGAGATGATAGAATTATAACAGGATAAGTTGCAAAAATAACAATATGTCACCATCGTACCAGCGTCTTGCGGGGCGACGGGAGGAAAGTTTGGAACTGTCCGGTTCGGTTGCAGCAGAACCTCGGTCGTCGACCTCGCTTGTGATGGTCAGTGGCATCAACAAGCGCTTCGGCGGCGTGCGAGCGCTGCGTGACGTCAACCTCGAGGTTCGCGCCGGCGAGGTCCATGCGCTACTGGGCGAGAACGGCGCGGGAAAATCTACCCTGATCAAGATTCTCAGTGGTGTTCATGCCCTCGACAGCGGCACGATCGAGATCGCCGGCAGGCCGGTGGAATTCGACAGCCCGGCGAAGTCGCGCGAGGCGGGGATCGCTGTCGTTTATCAGGATCTCAGCCTCGTCGAATCCTTGAGCGTTGCGGACAATCTGTTGCTCGGCCGTGAGCCGCGTGCGCGTTTCGGCTTCGTCCGGCAGCGCGCGCTGATGGCCAGGGCCGAGGCGTTCCTGAACGCGCTCGGCATTCCCCTGGATGCGAGTGCGGCTGTCGGCTCGCTGCCTTTCGCCTATCGCCAGATGACGGAGATCGCCAAGGCGCTGATGGGCGAGGTCCGGCTTCTGATCCTCGACGAGCCGACCTCCTCGCTGACATCGGATGAGGTCCGGATCCTGTTCGATGCGATCGGGAAGGCGACGCGCCGCGGAGTCGGCGTGATCTATGTGACCCATCGGCTCAATGAGGTGTTCGAGATCTCGCAGCGCGTCACGGTGCTGCGCGATGGCGCTAACGCAGGCACGTTTGTCACCGCCGAGACCGACATGAAGCGGCTGGTGAACGCGATCGTCGGAACCGATCGATCGGCACCCACGGGCCCGCGCACCGAACCTGTCGCGAAGCGTGAATTGGATCCGTCGCCGGTTCTGTCGCTGTCCGACGTGTCCAACGATCGGCTTCGCGCCGTCGATCTGTCCGTGCTGAAGGGCGAGATCCACGGCCTCGCCGGATTGATCGGCAGCGGCCGCACGGAGATTTTGGAGACAGTGTTTGGCCTCCGGCCGCTCGAGAGCGGCGCAATCGAGATCGAGGGCCGGCGATGGCTGCCGAGAGGGCCTGCCGATGCGATCGAGCAGGGCATCGCGCTGGTGCCGGAAGACCGGCATGTGCAGGGTCTGGTCCTGGACCATTCGATCGAGCGAAACGTCACCTTGCCGCGAATTCCCCACTTCTCGCGCTGGGGCTGGATGCAGCAACGCGCCGCCGCCAGGCGGGCGGAAACCGCGGTCGCCAGGCTTTCGGTGAAAGCGCCAGGCGCGTTCAGCCTGGTCAGGACGCTCTCCGGCGGCAACCAGCAAAAGGTCGTGTTCGGAAAATGGAATGATCCGCGGCCGCGCGTGCTGCTCCTGGATGAACCGACGGTCGGCGTCGACGTGGGCGCACGCGAGGAAATCTATGCCGTGATCCGGAATGCCGTCCGCGACGGCAGCGGGGTCCTGGTCGTCTCGTCCGATCTCGTCGAATTGATCGAGCTCTGCGACCGCATCTCCGTGATCGTCAACGGGCGTGTAGCTCGTACGCTGTCGCGCGGCGAGATCGATGATGCCGAAGAGCTGCATCATCTCCTCCAGATGTACCAGGCCTCCGGGCCGGGCCACTTGCAAGAGCTTCCCGCATGACCGAACTGACTGCTCCCAACGTGGTCGCCTCGTCGACCCCATCTGATCGCCGCCGCAAGATTCTCCAGAATTTGCTGCGGGGCGAGCGGCCGTACATGCTGTACATCGCCTTCGTGATCCTGCTGGTCGTGTTCAGCCTGTCTTCGCCCTGGTTTCTCTCGGTCGACAATTTCCTGAACATCGGGCGCCAGACCACGCTGGTGTCGATCATTGCAGTCGGCATGACCTTCATCATCATCGCACGTCAGATCGATCTGTCGGTTGCCTCGACGCTGGCGTTGTCGGGCATGGCGGCCGCTCTCGCGATGAGCCAGATCAACAACAGCTGGATCGTGGGGGCCGTGGCCGGGCTCGGCACCGGTGCGCTGGTCGGGCTGCTCAATGGCATCCTGACCACGCAGCTATCGATCCCGTCATTCCTGGTGACGCTGGGCTCACTGAGCATGGCGCGGGGACTGGCGATGATGGTGACCAACACCAAGCCGGTGATCATCACCAACGAGACCTATTTCGCGATCTTTGGCGAAGGCACGTTCCTCGGCATACCGGTTCCGATCGCCTGGACTTTGGCGGCGATGATTATCGGCATCCTGCTGCTGCACTACAATGTGTTCGGCCGGCGCATCTATGCGGTCGGCGGCAACCCGACCGCGGCGCTCTATTCCGGCATCAACACCAAACGGATCACGACTGCGGCCTTTGTCCTGACCGGCACGCTGGCCGGATTGGCGGCGCTGGTGCTGTCGGCGCGTTCACATGCTGCGCGGCCAGATGTCGTGCAGGGCATGGAACTCGACGTCATCGCCGCGGTGATCCTCGGTGGCTGCAGCCTGTTCGGCGGGCGCGGCTACATCCTGGGGACGCTGTTCGGCAGCTTGATCATTGGCACGCTCAACAACGGCCTTGTTCTGCTCGGCGTGAGCTCGCCGATGCAGCTCGTGATCAAGGGGGCGATCATCGTTGCCGCGGTTGCTTTCACGAAACGCTAGTCGACGTCAGGCGCGGCGCATGAACAACAAGTTCATTGCGCTGCGCGGGTAGGGGCAAGGTCGCTGGCCCTCCGGTGAATCGGCGACCAAAAAATGGAGGAAACAATGAAGCCAATCTTGCGACAAACCTTGCCTTTGACTGCGTTGGTGGCCGCTGCCGCCCTCTCGATGATCCCGTCGGCTCGCGCCGAAGTGCCCGCGACCTGCGTCAAGGGTGTCGATCTCGCGAAGCTCGGGCCGAAGTCGATCGTCGGCCAGGGACCCCACGGCGAAAAGGCGGCTTCCCCCGAGGTGCTCGCGCTGTCGGAAGCCGACGCCGCCAAGATCAAGGAGAAGAACTTCAAGGTCGGCATCTCCATGCAGACGGTCAACCTCGACTGGTCGCAGCTCCAGATCCAGGGCATCACCGATACGCTGAAGAAGTACGGCGTGACGGTGACGGGCGTCGCGTCCGCCGAATATCAGGTGGACAAGCAGATCGCCGATATCGAGAACACGATCCAGCAGCATCCGGACGGCATCATTTCGATTCCGGTCGATTTCACCGCGACCGCGCCGACCTACAAGAAGATCGCCAAAGCCGGCATCAAGCTCGTGCTGATGGACAGCATCCCGACTGGTCTGAAGCATCCCGAGGAATATGCGACGATGGTCTCGGCCGATAGCCAGGGCAATGGCCAGATCGCGGCACAGATCCTGGCATCCTGCGTGGCGCAGGGCGGCACCATCGGTCTCGTCAATTTCGGCGTCGACTATTTCAGCACCAACGAGCGCACCAAGGGCGTGCGGGAGTGGATGAAAGCAAACCGCCCTGACATCAAGATGAAGCAGGTCGACTTCACCGATCCGCCGAAGGTCTCGCAGATCGCGGGCGACTTCCTGACCGGCAATCCCGACGTCAAGGGACTGTACGCGGTGTGGGATCAACCGGCGCTCGACACGCTGAGCTCGATGCGGGCTCAGGGCATCGATATTCCCATGACGACGGTCGACCTCGGTCTGCAATCGGCGATCGAGATTGCCAAGGGCGGGCCGCTGAAGGCGACCGGCTCGCAGCGTCCCTACGACCAGGGCGTCGCCGAGGCGATGGCGATGATGAACGCGCTGTTGGGTAAGGAAACGCCTGGCTGGATCGGTGTGCAGTCGCTGCCGGTGACGCAGTCGAATGTGCTGGAGTCCTACAAGACCGTATTCAAGAAGGACCCGCCGGCCGAGCTGACGGATGCCTGCAAAAAGGCGAAGCCCGCCTGCAACTAGCCCGAAACAGCGATGCGCGATCCACCGAGACCGCGCATCGCTCAGCAAGCCTGATCCGGGCGAACCAGCCCCCGTCCGGATCAGGCCGTGCTGGTGACGTATTCGACGGGAAGGCTGCGGAAGTGCTTGCGCGTGTCTGCCGACACGGAGCCACCGACGATGATCCGCGAGAATGAGCTGACGTCGGAGAAGAACGCCGGCTTGAGGCTGCCGAGCTTGCTGGCGTCGACCACGAGGATGCTCTCCATCGCGGTAGCGATGACGGCCTGCTTGATGGCGACTTCGTGAAAATTCGAGCAGCTGGCGCCGCGGGTCCAGTGCAGGCCGCCGGCCGAGATGAAAGCCTTGTTGACCCCGAGCCGCCGCAGGTAGGACAGGCCGTCATCCGACGAGAACGACTGCGACGACGGATGGTAGAGCCCGCCCATCAACATCACCTGCGTCGCTGGCCGGTGGGTGACGATCGAGGCGACGTTCAGCGAATAGCAGATCACCGAGAGAGGCATGTCTTCGGGCAGGCAATCCGCCAGCGACTGCATCGTGGTGCCGCAGTCGATGAAGATGGTGTCACCTTCCTTGATCGAGGCGGCTGCGGATCGGCAGGCGAGGCGCTTGTCCTGTGTGTGCTGGTCGATTTCCTGTTCGAATGTGTACTTGATCCCGGTCGGCGACGCCGCGTTGACGACGTAGCCGCCGAGCAGGGCGAGCGCCGCCTCGGGCCCGGCAAGGTCGCGCCTGACCGTCATCTCCGACACCTTCAGCAGCTCTGCGGCGTCCTTCAGATGCAGTGCGCCGCTCGTCTCGACGGCGCGTCGCAGCCGTTGCAGCCGTTGGACGCGGGTCTCGCTGGGGCGTGCGGTCGGTGTTTCAGTCATTTTCGTCACCGAGCTTGCTTATCCGGTTGACAATGATCTTACAATGATGTGAGTTTAGCAACGTCAATCTGTTACAATAATAACATTTGGCCCAAGGGGTGTTTCGCTGTCGGCGACGGGAGGCAGCAGAAGCGCCGGCGGCCAAGGGATGGGAGGATCGCATGTTGCAATCGGCACATTCAGTCTATCTGCCGTTTCAGCCGATTCGCTAGCATTGCGCGGCGTACCGATGGCGCAGGGCGTCTTGATATCAAATCCATCCGCGGTGCCGGCGCAGCCCCATGCGCGGGATCACAATCATCCGCATCCGATCGCGCGCAACAGCGGCCGCGCGCTCGAGATGGACTGGGTCGATGATATCCGGATCAATCTGTCCGCCGCCGAGCGCCGCGTTGCGAGTCTGCCGGGCCGGCGCACCGTCAAGAAGGACGCGCAGGCGGCGTGGTTGCTCAAGGCGATCACCTGCATCGACCTGACGACACTCAACGGCGACGATACGGCCGAACGGGTGAAGCGTCTCTGTGCCAAGGCGAGGGCCCCGATACGAAGTGACCTCGTCGAGGCACTCGGTTTTGCCGGGCGCCGGCTGCACACGGGCGCGATCTGCGTCTATCACCGCTTCGTCGCAACCGCGGTCGAAGCGCTCGATGGGTATGACATTCCGGTCGCTGCGGTTTCGACTGGATTTCCGGCAGGCCTCGTGCCTCACGATCTGAAACTCAAGGAGATCGAGGCGTCCGTCAGGGACGGTGCGCAGGAGATCGACATCGTCATCACGCGTGAGCATGTGCTGACCGGAGACTGGCGGGCTCTCTACGCCGAGGTCCGGGATTTCCGCGCAGCCTGCGGCGATGCGCATCTGAAAACGATCCTGGCAACCGGTGACCTCAAAACGCTGCGCAACGTCGCCAAGGCGTCGATGGTCTGCATGATGGCCGGCGCGGACTTCATCAAGACCTCCACCGGCAAGGAAGGCGTCAATGCCACGCTGCCGGTGACGCTGGCGATGCTGCGCATGATCAGGGTCTATGAGGAGCGGACCGGCTTCAAGATAGGCTTCAAGCCGGCCGGCGGAATCTCGACGGCGAAGGATGTGCTCAACTACCAGTTCCTGATGAAGGAGGAGTTGGGACGCGATTGGCTCGAGCCGGATCTGTTCCGCGTCGGCGCCTCGAGCCTGCTCGCCGACATCGAGCGCCAGCTCGAGCATCACGTCACCGGCCGCTACTCGGCCTTCAACCGTCATCCCGTGGGCTGAGCATGAGTATCGCACATTACTTTGAGACCATGGATTATGGTCCCGCTCCCGAGGCGGACGGCGAGGCGCGCGCCTGGCTGAAGCGGCACGACGCGACGTTTGGGCATTTCATTGCCGGCAAATTCGTCGCGCCGGCTTCGGGCAAGCATCTGGCGACGATCGAGCCAGCCACCGGAAAGACGCTGGCCAAGATCGCGCAAGGCATCGCAGCGGATGTCGAGGCTGCAGTCGGCGCCGCGCGATCGGCGCAGTCGTCATGGGCAAAGCTCGGTGGTCACGGTCGTGCCCGTCATCTCTATGCGCTGGCGCGCATGCTGCAACGTCACGCTCGTCTGTTCGCGGTATTGGAAGCGATCGACAATGGCAAACCGATCAGGGAAACCCGCGATCTCGACGTGCCGCTGGCCGCGCGCCACTTCCTGTATCACGCCGGCTGGGCACAATTGCAGGACCGCGAATTCGCCGACCATGTCCCGGTCGGTGTGATCGGCCAGATCATCCCCTGGAACTTTCCGCTGCTGATGCTGGCCTGGAAGATCGCGCCCGCGCTGGCGACCGGCAACACCGTGGTGCTGAAGCCGGCGGAGTTCACGTCACTCACCGCGCTGCTGTTCGCCGAGCTCGCGGCGGAAGCCGGCCTGCCGCCCGGCGTGTTGAATGTGGTGACGGGTGATGGCGCCACCGGCGCGTTGCTGGTCGAAAATCCCGGTGTCGACAAGATCGCCTTCACGGGGTCGACCGAGGTCGGGCGGTTGATCCGTCAGTCGACCGCAGGCAGCGGCAAGTCGCTGACGCTCGAGCTCGGCGGCAAGTCGCCGTTCATCGTGTTCGACGACGCCGACATCGATGGCGCCGTGGAAGGCGTGGTCGATGCGATCTGGTTCAACCAGGGCCAGGTCTGTTGTGCCGGATCGCGGCTTCTGCTGCAGGAAGGGATCGCAGAGACATTCCGCAAGCGCCTCATCCGCCGCATGGAGACGCTGCGCGTGGGTCCGCCGCTCGACAAGGCGATCGACATGGGCGCGGTGGTCGCACCGGTGCAGCTCGAGCGGATCAAGGCGCTGGTCGAAACCGGCGTCAAGGAGGGCGGCGAGAAGTATCAGGCGCCGGGGCCGATCCCCGCTGAGGGATGCTTCTATCCCCCAACCTTGCTTTGGAACGTACATCCGTCATCGACCGTGGCGATCGAGGAGATATTCGGCCCGGTGCTGGTCGCGATGACGTTCCGCACGCCGGACGAGGCGGTGATGCTCGCCAACAACACGCGCTATGGCCTTGCCGCCAGCGTGTGGAGCGAGACCATCGGGCTGGCGCTCGATATCGCGCCGAAGCTTCAGGCCGGCGTGGTCTGGGTCAATGCGACCAATTTGTTCGATGCCAGCGTCGGCTTCGGCGGCTATCGCGAGTCCGGCTTCGGTCGCGAGGGCGGCCGGGAAGGTCTCTACGAATATCTCAAGCCGAAAGCCTGGAGCGGGCGGAAGCCGCGGGCGAAGGTGCCGCCGCCATCCCCGGCGGCTTCTAACGACGGCGCCGGATTTGGCACGCCGCCGATCGACCGAACCGCCAAGCTGTTCGTCGGCGGCAAGCAGGTTCGTCCCGACGGAAATTATTCGCGCGCGGTGCTGTCGCCGAAGGGGAAGCACCTCGGCGAAGCCGGCGAGGGCAATCGCAAGGATATCCGTAACGCGGTGGCCGCGGCGCGCTCGGCCGAGGGTTGGGCGCGGGCGACGACGCATAATCGCGCCCAAATCCTCTACTACCTTGCCGAGAATCTGTCCGCGCGTGGCGACGAGTTCGCCCGGCGCATCGGGGATATGACCGGCGTTTCGCCCGCCAAGGCGCGCGTGGAGGTCGAGGCGAGTATCGAGCGGCTGTTCAGCTATGGGGCCTGGGCCGACAAATACGAGGGGACGATCCATGCACCGCCGTTGCGCGGCGTGGCGCTTGCCATGCACGAGCCGATCGGCGTGGTCGGGGTGGCCTGTCCGGACGAGGCCCCGTTGCTGGGCTTCATCAGCCTGGTGGCACCGTTGATTGCGATGGGCAACCGCGTCGTCGCCGTCCCAAGCGAGCGGCATCCGCTTGCAGCGACCGATTTTTATCAGGTGCTGGAGACGTCGGATGTGCCGGCAGGCGTCGTCAATATCGTCACCGGCGAGCGCGATGCGCTCGCAAAGGTTCTTGCCGAGCATGACGACGTCGATGCGCTCTGGGTGTTCGGCTCGCAGGCGGCCTCGACTGCTGCGGAGCGGCTGTCGATCGGCAACCTCAAGCGCACGCTGGTCGACCACGGGCTGGCGCTCGATTGGTACGACCGGGTGGCGAGCGAAGGTCCGATCCTGCTCCGCCACGCGGTGCAGGTGAAGAACATCTGGATTCCCTATGGGGACTAAAGACGTCACCTTGCGGTGATACGGGTTGGCATCCGGACCATCAGAGTTCGGGCGATTTTGAAGACAAGGGAGGGACGCAACATGCTCAAGGGCATCAATCCACTGCTCAATGCCGACGTGCTTTATGCCTTGCGCGCAATGGGGCACGGGGACCGCCTCGTGGTGTGCGACACCAATTTTCCTGCCGACTCCATCGCGCGCCAGACCGTGTTCGGCGAGCTGCTTCGCATCGACAACGTCAGTACGGCAAAGGCGATCGAAGCCATCCTCTCGGTGCTGCCGCTCGACACGTTCGTCGACGATGCCGCAATCCGCATGGAGATTGTTGGCCAGCCCCAGGAGGTGCCGCCGGTGCAGCGCGAGGTGCAGGCCGCGATCGACCGCGCCGAGGGACGCTCCTGGCCGCTGGTCGGGGTCGAGCGCCATGCCTTCTATGAAAAGGCCAAGACGGCCTACTGCGTGATCGCCACGGGAGAGCGGCGCTTCTACGGCTGCTTCCTGTTTTCCAAGGGCGTCATCGCGCCGGACGGAGAGTGACGACCATGAGCAAGACTGGCGTCGCAGTGCTCGGCATCTTCGTCGTCGATCTGGCCTTCCGGGCCGGCAACATGCCCGCGATCGGTGAAACGATCGCCGGCTCGGGATTTGCCATGGGACCAGGCGGCAAGGGGTCGAACCAGGCCGTGGCCGCTGCGCGCGCAGGCGCAGGTGTGACCTTCATCTCCCGGATCGGCCGCGACGCCTTCGGTGATCTTGCCATCAAGACGTGGGAAACCGAGGGCATTCGACCGCGCGTCGCCAGGACTGCGGAGGCGCCGACCGGCGCGGCCTTCATCTATGTCCACGAGACACGCGGCGACAACGCCATCATCGTGGTGAGCGGAGCGGCCGACGGTCTCAGCCCCACCGACGTCGATGCGGCGGCGGATGCGATCCGCACCAGCCGCGTCTTCGTGACCCAGCTCGAGCAACCGGTCGCGGCCGCGCAGCGCGGGCTCGAGATCGCGCGCGCCGCGGGCAGCATCACCGTGTTCAACCCGGCACCTGCGGTCAAATTCGACGATGGCCTGTTTGCCTTGTGCGACTACGTCGTTCCCAATGAGACCGAGGCGGAAGCGCTGACGGGGATCGCGGTGAGCGATCTTGCCGGCGCCCGCCGCGCCGGCGAAGCGTTGGTGGCCAAGGGAGCGGGCACCGCGCTGATCACGCTCGGCGAACGCGGGGCGCTGTTTCACGGGCGAGATCGCTCGCTACACGTGCCCCCGTTTGCCGCCGGCAAGGTGGTCGAAACCGCGGGCGCGGGCGATGCATTCGTCGGCGGCTTCGCTGCAGCGCTTGCGGGCGGCGCCGATCCCCTGGAAGCGGCGCGCTTCGGTTCCGCCACGGCGGGGATTTCCGTGACGCGCGCGGGGACTGCGCCTGCCATGCCGCGGCGCGCTGAGATTGAAGCCCTGTTGAAGGGATGATCTGCTCATGATGCGGAATGATCCGATCAAGCATGTCTTCATCTGGCCGGCGGTGCTCGTCGTGCTGGCGATCTCGATCTTTCCGCTGATCTATTCGTTGACCACGAGCTTCCTCAGCTATCGCCTGGTTCCGCCGATCCCGCCGCGGGTCGTGTGGTTCGGCAATTATGCTACGCTCCTGCAAGAGCCGCGCTTCTGGAATGCGATCTTCACGACGACGCTGATCGCGTTCATTGCCGTCGGGTTGCAATACGTGATCGGGTTTGGCGTTGCGCTCGCGCTGAACGCGCGCGTTCCGGGCGAACGGCTATTTCGCGTGGCCTTGCTGCTGCCCATGCTTCTGGCCCCGGTCGCCGTCGCGCTTGTTGCTCGCATGATCTTCAATCCGACCATGGGGCCGCTCAACCAGTTCCTTTCCATGTTCGGCATGGCGAACCTGCCGTTCCTCACCAACGGTCATTGGGCGCTCGCCTGCATCATCGCTGTTGAGATCTGGCAGTGGACCCCGTTCATCATCCTGATGATGCTGGCTGGCCTGCAAACGCTCCCCGAAGATGTCTACGAGGCGGCCGAGCTTGAGAACGCCAGCGCCTGGCAACAGTTCTGGGGCATCACCTTTCCGATGATGCTGCCGATCTCCGCCGCGGTCGTCTTCATCCGCCTGATCGAGAGCTACAAGATCATGGACACCGTATTCGTGATGACGGGCGGCGGACCGGGGGTGGACACCGAGACCCTGACCTTGTTCGCCTATCAGGAGGGTTTCAAGAAGTTCAATCTCGGCTACACGTCGGCGCTCAGCTTCCTGTTCCTGATCGCCATCACGATCATTGGCGTCACTTATCTGGCGCTGCTGCGGCCGCATCTGGAGAAGCACCGATGAGCGGGCAGGGCCTTACCGGACTGTCGCGCTGGAGCCGCCGCCTGGTCGCGGCCGGTGTCTTCGCATGGTGCCTGATCACGGCGTTTCCGCTCTATTGGGTGGTCGTGACGGCGTTCAAGACCCCGCCGGGCGTGGTCGGCGGCCCGACCTATATTCCGTTCGTCGATTTCACGCCGACCCTGCAGCCCTTCATTGATCTCTATCAGGGTATCCGTGGCGAGTTCTTCCGGACCTTTTTGAACTCGACAATCGTTGGCTTGTCGGCGGCAGCGATCGCGACTGCCGTCGGCGCAATGGCGGCCTACGCGCTGGTGCGGTTCGAATTCAGGGTGCGCTTCGGCGCCGGCCTGATCTTCTTCCTGCTCGCGCTCGGCGGCTATCTGCTGTTCAACAATTCGCTCGGCTTCACCCGCCCGCAGGCGCTGCTGCTGGCGTTCCCGATCGCGCTTGTCGCTGCAATCCTGGCCAACCGCCTGCCGCTGCCGGGGCCGATCCTCGGCAATGAAGACATCCTGTTCTGGTTCGTCAGCCAGCGCATGTTTCCGCCGATCGTCACGGCCTTCGCGCTGTATCTCCTCTACAGCGAAATCGGCCGGCTCGGCTTCCAGCTCATCGACAGCTATGTCGGCCTGACGCTGTGCTACGTCGCGTTCTCGCTGCCGATCGTGGTCTGGCTGATGCGCGACTTTTTCGAGGCCATTCCGATCGAGGTCGAAGAAGCCGCGATGGTCGACAACGTGCCAAGTTGGCGCATCTTCCTCGGCATCGTGGTGCCAATGTCGATGAACGGACTGCTGGCGACTTTCATGATCACGCTCGCCTTCGTCTGGAACGAGTTCCTGTTCGCGCTGTTCCTGACCAATTCCAGATGGCAGACGCTGCCGATCCTGGTGGCGGGACAGAACAGCCAGCGCGGCGACGAATGGTGGGCGATCTCGGCCGCGGCGCTCGTCGCCATCATTCCGATGATGATCATGGCAGGTCTGCTCAGCCGCATGATGCGGTCGGGCCTGCTGCTCGGAGCGATCAAATAGCAAAAACCTATGTAGGGAGGACTGGACGATGTTGCGACGGACGTTTCTGATGCTGACCACCTCGCTCGCGATGGCTTGCACCGCGAGCCAGGCGAACGCTGCTTGTAGCCCGGATTACTCCGGCGTCACCCTGACTGTGGCGTCGCAGACCGGACCGTATATCGCCTCCGCGCTCAAGCTCGGCGCGGACGAATGGACCAAGAAGACCTGCGGCAAGGTCAATGTGGTCGAGTTCCCCTGGTCGGAGCTCTACCCGAAGATCGTTACATCGCTTACCGGATCGGACGCGGCGTTCGATCTGGTCAGCTTTGCGCCGGCCTGGCTGCCCGACTTCGTCACCTATCTCAGCGAGATGCCGAAAGCGATGCAGTCCGGCAAGGATTGGGACGATGTCGAGCCGGCCTACCGTGAGCGCCTGATGGTGTGGGAAGGCAAGATCTATTCGCAATCGATGGACGGCGACGTTCACACCTACACCTATCGCACCGACCTGTTCAGCGATCCCAAGGAGAAGGACGCCTTCAAGGCCAAGTACGGCTACGACCTGGCGCCGCCAAAGACCTGGAAGCAATATCTCGACATCGCGGAGTTCTTTCAGCGCCCCGACAAGGGACTCTGGGGCACGGCGGAGGCCTTCCGTCGCGGTGGCCAGCAGTTCTGGTTCTTCTTCAGCCACGCGGCGGCCTATACCAACAACCCGAACTATCCGGGCGCGATGTTCTTCGACCCCGAAACGATGGATGCCCAGATCAACAATCCGGGCTGGGTGAAGGGATTGGAGGAATATATTCGCGCTTCCAAGCTTGGCCCGCCCAATGCGCTGAACTTTTCGTTCGGCGAGGTCAATGCCGCCGTGGCCGGCGGCCAGGTGGCCGAGTCGATCGGTTGGGGCGACACCGGCGTGATCGCCGCCGACCCCAAGCAATCGAAGATTTCCGGCAAGGTGGGCTCTGCAGTGCTGCCCGGCTCTGACGAGATATGGAACGCCAAAACCAAGAAGTGGGACAAGTTTCCGGCAGTGCTGCCGGCACCCTTCATGGCGTTCGGAGGCTGGCAGATTGCCGTGCCAAAGGTGGGCAAGAACCAGCAGGCGGCTTGGGATTTCGTCAAGACGCTGACAAGTCCTGAAGTCTCCGGCAAGGCCGCGATTACCGGTGGCACGGGTGTCAACCCATACCGCAAGTCGCACACCACGAATCTGGAGTTGTGGAGCAAGATCTTCTCGCCGACGGAAGCCAAGGAATATCTCGGCGCCCAGGCCGACTCCATTAACGGCAAGAACGTTGCGCTCGACATGCGTTTGCCCGGCTATTTCTCCTACACCGAGGTTGTGGAGATTGAGCTTGGCAAGGCGCTGGCCGGCCAGACCACGCCGCAGGCCGCGCTGGACGCGGTCGCGAAGGAATGGAATCGCCTGACTGATGAGTTCGGCCGCGCGAAGCAGCTCGCCGCCTATCGCGCGGCGATGGGCCTCTCACCGAAGAACTAGCTTCCCGCAGAGACTGCCCCGGATGATGCGTGAGCATCATCCGGGCTTTGTTGGCCGTCGATATAGGGGACGGAAAAAGGAATCCATGGCGCACGTCGAGATCGAGAACGTCAGCAAGGCATATGGGCCCTACAAGATCATCGAGGGGCTTAATCTGAGTGTGGCCGACGAGGAGTTTGTCGTGCTTGTCGGGCCGTCCGGCTGCGGCAAGACCACGACGTTGCGCATGATAGCGGGACTGGAGACGGTCACCAGCGGAACCATTCGTATCGGTAATCGCGATGTGACGCAGCTGCGCCCGGGCTTGCGTAATTGCGCGATGGTGTTCCAGAACTATGCGCTCTATCCGCATATGACTGTTGG
Source organism: Bradyrhizobium sp. P3_C3 (assembly GCF_056402655.1). Lineage (NCBI taxonomy): Bacteria > Pseudomonadati > Pseudomonadota > Alphaproteobacteria > Hyphomicrobiales > Nitrobacteraceae > Bradyrhizobium > Bradyrhizobium sp. P3_C3. Next base: position 65,105 of record NZ_JBFUGY010000020.1, read on the forward strand.
TGAGAATATCGGCTACGGCATGAAGGCGCGGGGCGAGTCGCGCGCCAAGATCGCGAAAGCCGTCGAGGACGTGGCGCGGGTTCTCGACCTCGAGCAATACGTGGACCGTCGGCCCAAGCAGCTCTCCGGTGGGCAGCGTCAGCGCGTGGCGATCGGCCGTGCCATCGTGCGCAGCCCGGACGTGTTTCTGTTCGACGAGCCATTGTCAAACCTCGACGCCAAACTCCGCATCGAGATGCGGACCGAGATCAAGGCATTGCATCGCCGTCTCGCCAAGACGATCGTTTATGTCACACACGATCAGGTCGAAGCGATGACCATGGCCGATCGGGTCGTGGTGATGAATCGCGGCCGCATCGAGCAGGCGGCTGATCCGATCACGATCTATGAGAAACCAAGCAATCTCTTCGTCGCGGGCTTCATGGGCGCGCCCAGCATGAATTTTATCCACGGGGAGATTGCCGCTCGCGACGGTGCACTGATCTTCACCGAACCCTCGGGTACGGCGTTGAGATTGCCGAAATCCCGAGAGGCGGCCTATGCAGGGAGCATCGGCAAGCCGGTTGTGCTCGGCGTGCGGCCCGACCACGTGCTGCGGCAAGATGCGCCATCGGGCTCCTCCGTCCGCATGATGGTGAAAGACGTGGAGCCGCTCGGGCCGCATACTCTCGTGATTGGAACCGTGGGCGCATTTCCATTCACGGCGCAGATGCAAGTCGGTGTTTCTGCGGCGCCCGATTGCCCAATAGATGTCGCCATCGATCTGGAGCGAACGCACCTTTTCGACAAGGTTTCCGGGGAGGCCGTTTCATAGTCGGCCGTCCTCTGGCGGTGCAGGTAATTCCAAATCTTTACTTCCAGCGTGCGCATGCCTCATCGCGGTCACTTGCGCTGCGGCGAGCTCGCACGTGATGCGGGCGACGTTGCCCCCTTCTTCGCAAACTTTGCTGGTCCGGTATTGGTGTCGAGCAGAGTCTGCGAAAAGAGATTAAGCGATTTCAGATGGTTACATGCCAATATTCATTACCTCGCGGGTAATGGAAGGGCTGAAATCCGCATGCTAGGTTTTCGAGCATGAACGCACATGCATCCACGGCACAGGCCGAACGCAGCCAGCCCGTCCATATCGGCGACCATTTGCGCGAATGGCGGCAACGCCGCCGCATGAGCCAGCTCGATCTGGCGGGCGAGGCCGAGATTTCCGCGCGGCATTTGAGCTTCGTCGAGACCGGCCGCGCTGCGCCCTCGCGCGACATGGTGCTCAGGCTCGCCGAACGTCTCGAGGTACCCTTGCGCGAACGCAACGTGCTGCTGGTCGCGGCCGGCTATGCGCCGGCGTTTCCGCAGCGCCCGCTGGAGGATCCCGCCTTGAAATCAGCTCGCCAGGCGATCGACCTCGTTCTCAGGGCGCATGAGCCCAATCCGGCGCTGGCCTATGACCGGCACTGGAATCTGGTTTCCGCCAACCGCATGGTGGCGCCGCTGCTCGACGGCATCCCGCAGCGGCTGCTCGGCCAGCCCTTCAACGTGCTGCGGCTCGCGTTTCACCCCGAGGCGCTGGCGCCGCGCACGGTCAATCTCGCGGAGTGGTGCGGGCACCTGCTGGAGCGGCTGCACCGGCAATGCGAGGCGACGGCCGATCCCGAGCTGATCAAGCTCTATAACGACCTCAAGAGCTACCCCATCCCGGCGCGCTCGGGGCCGCTGTCGAGCGACAATGTCGCGATTCCCTTCAAGCTGCGCCATGGCGGAGAGATACTAAGTTTCTTCTCCACCACCATGGTGTTCGGCACACCTGTCGACATCACGCTGTCGGAGCTGGCGCTGGAGACGTTCTTCCCGGCGGACGAGCGCACCGCCGAGCGGCTCAAGCAGATGGCAGCAGCTATGACCTAGCGCCCTTGCCTCGGGACGGGTTCGGCTTATCTTCGGCTTATCTTGGGTCAAACCCGCATCGCCCGAAGGAGGCGCTATGAGCACGTTGAAACCGCTCCAGATCGATGTCGTCTCCGACGTGGTGTGCCCCTGGTGCTATATCGGCAAGCACCGGATCGAGAGCGCGCTGGCGCTCGTGCCCGACGTTCCCGTCAAACTCAATTTCCGTCCTTTTTTCCTCAATCCGTGGGTGCCGCGCGAGGGCATCAGCCGCGAGGACTATCTCACCACCAAGTTCGGCTCGGTCGAAGCCTATAAGGGCATTGCCGGCCGCGTCGTCGCGGCTGCAAGCGAGGAGGGCCTTGTCTACAAGCCCGAGCTGGTCGCGCGCCAGCCCAACACCACCGACTGTCACCGCCTCATCCTCTGGGCCGAGGCGATCGGCAAGGCGCCCGAGATGAAGCAGCGGCTGATGGAGCTGTATTTCCGCGACGGCGGCGACCTCACTGACGTGAACGTGCTGGTGCAGGCGGCCGCCGATGTCGGCCTCGATGCCGACGACGTGCGCAAGCGCCTCGCCACCGACGAGGACGTCGCACGCGTGTCGGCCGACGCGCAGGAGGCCGCCGAGAAGGGCATCTCCGGCGTGCCGACCTACGTGTTCGCGCAGAAATACGCCGTCTCCGGCGCGCAGGATCCGAACCTGCTCGCCCGCGCCATTCGCGAGGTCTCGGCGGAGATCAACGCGCAGGCGGCAGAGTAGCTTTCGCTTATTTGCGGAGCAGACGCACCACGCGTCGCGCGCCGTCGTGCGCGACGTTGAGGCCAACCAGCGCCGCGTGAATGATCGCGACGACAGGATCGTGACGCCGCAGCGGAATCAGCACGTCGCCGATGGCAAAGCGCCCGCGCCAGATCGGGTTGATCATGGGGTGGTCGGCGCTCGCCGTGGAGTCCGCGCTGGCGATGGCCGGATCGGCGCAGAGATGCCGCGTGAGGTCGAGCGTGAGCTGCACGCCCGGCGAATATCTTGCAAAGCGTTCGTCGATACCGAGCTTGAAGAAGAAGGCGCGGTCCTGGTGGCGTAGCACGATGCCGGCCGCCACCGGCGTCGTGCCAGCGCGCAGCGTGATGACCTCGCACTGCGCGGTCTCTGCCAGCGCAAGAACCGCGCGGCCAATGAAGGTCGCATCGCCCGCATGCTGGATCAGCGCGGTGCCGCGCTTGCCTTTCCAGCCACTGGCCTCGAGTTGCAGGAATGTTTCGAGCGCCGGCCCGATCTCGTTGGGCTTGCGCGCGACCGCGAAGGCGACGGGCCCGTGCTCTTCGAGGCGATGGCGCTGGCGACGCAGCTCCTTGAGCTTCTTGGCGCCGAGCGCTTCATGCAACAGCGTTTCACCATCCTGCGTCGCGTCGAGGCTGGCGCGGATGTAGGAGGAGAGGATACGCGGCTTCAGGCCGTCGCGATTGAGAACGTCCTTGAGCGAACTCATCGCCGCGCCGTCGAGTGCAACGTCGTTGAGCACGAGCGCATGTGCTCCGGCCTCGCGCGCCTGCTGCAACAGGCGCGTGGCCGCTTCGATCGGCGCGTCGCGGTCGATCAGGGGGCTGCACAGGGTGCCATAGGGATGCGCGCTCACCAGCGCGGGCAGGGGGATCTTCCAGGCGCGCCAGAGCGAGACCACCGGCATCAGCCCGATCAGCCGCACCGACGAGCCGTCGAATGCGGGTAGCGCCGAGGCGTCGGTGCGGCCGCGTGCGGCCTCGCTCACGGCGAGCTCCCAGCCCGGCAGGTAGTAGCCGTTCGGCTCGATCGCGCGCTGAGCGAGCGCGCGCCATTGGCCGGGATCGATGGACGTGAGGGGGACGAGCGCGCGGGTTGCCGCGGCAGCCCTTGCCGATGCCGGATTGATCGCTGCCTGATGCGCGATATCGACCACGTCCCGTCGTTCCCCGTTCAGAAGGTCATGCTTAGCGCAAAGATTGGAAAATTCCGTTGGGACGCCGCTTCAATTCGAATGGTAATATTAACGTCTCATTGAGCATTCGGGCCGCCGCGGCGTGCCATGATGGAAGCTCTCGACCTGGAGGATCACAATGATCGCCACACCTTTCACGCCGATGGCGTCGCTCCTTGGTGGCGCGTTGATCGGCCTGTCCGCCGTGCTCCTGATGTGGGCGACGGGACGGATCGCCGGTGTCAGCGGCATCGCGGCGCGGCTGTTTCCGCCTTACGAGGACCGCGAGTTCGCCGGCCGGCTCGCTTTCGTCGCCGGCCTCGTCGCCGCACCCATCCTGGTGCGCATTGTCAGCGGAAGCCTGCCGGCGCAAACGATCGCGGCGGGAACGCCGGTGCTGATCGTCGCCGGATTGCTCACGGGCTTCGGTGCGGTCTGGGGCAGCGGCTGCACGTCCGGCCATGGCGTCTGTGGCCTGTCGCGGCTGTCGCTGCGATCGCTGGTCGCGACCATCACCTTCATGTCGGCGGGCATTGCCACTGTCTTCGTGATGCGGCACTGGGGCTGACGACGATGGCAATCCTCATCCAATTCGCGATCGGCCTCCTCTTCGGTATCGGGCTCATCGTCTCCGGCATGTCGAATCCGGCAAAGGTGCTGAACTTCTTGGACGTCGCCGGCATTCCCGCCGGAACGTGGGATGCGAGCCTCGCCTTCGTGATGGCGGGTGCTGTCGCGGTAACCTTCATCGGCTTCAGCCGTGTCTTGAAACTCGCGCGACCGTTTTTCGCAGACCGCTTTTACCTTCCGACGCGAAAGGATATCGATTCGAGAGTTATCGCCGGTCCCGCCATCTTTGGCATCGGATGGGGGCTCGCAGGCTTTTGTCCGGGCCCTGCGCTCACCGCGCTCGGATTCGGCTCGGCGTCCGCTTTCATCTTCGTGGCCGCAATGCTTGCCGGCATGGTGCTCGCCCGCTTCGTCGCGCAGCTCCTGTCGTCAACGCGCTTCGTCGCGCCGGCCGATCCGCTCGAAACCTGACATGGGCAGGACCGGGCGAGTGGATCTCGTCCGGTCCTGCCCTGTTACAGCTTCAGTGACTACCAGCGGTCGCCGCCGACACCGACGCCCACGCTGACGCCGGGCGCCCGAATGCCGACGCCGCCGCGCGGACCATCGTCCCAGTCGCGATAGGTGCGGCGCTCGTAATAGCGATCGCGCGGCATCGCGTTGTAGGAGTCGCGCACGATCACGCGCGAGCCGCCACGGGTGCGATAGCAATTGCCAGCGTCATCGCAGACAAGCCGGACTTCCTGAACGAGCTCAGGGTTGGCGTATTCGCTGGTCGTATAGATATCGGCGGCCTTCGCGCCGCTCGCCGCAGCGAGGGCGCCGACGCCAGCCAATAGTGCGATCGTGAATGTCCTCATCGTGTCCTCCTCCGAAACTGCCCTCGGGGGTAACAAGAAGGGGAGGCGGTGATCGTTCCGGGTCGAATTACAGGTTTTTCCCGGAACCGGAGCGCGTGTCGGCGTGATTTGTTTCTAGATCGGCTCGTAGGTTTCCGTCCCGCAGATGTCGTCCGCTTCCGCGCGGCGGCGATCGACGACCTTTCCGCCTGATATCGTCACGATGTAAATCTGGGTGCCGAGCGTGGAGCCGGTGGCGGAGGTGAGCTGCGCGCTGACGCAGGCGGTCCAGCCCTGTCCCCGCACCTCCCGATGGGGCGGGGCGACGTGCACCTCGCGCGGATAGGACGTGTTGAGGAAGACCACGTTGATCTGCTCGCGGACCACGCGCTTGACGTCGGGGGGCGCTTCGGGTGGCGGCTGCTCGGCTTCCTTCAGGCGCATGAACTCGGGCACCGGCGCGCGGCTGTCGGCGAAGCCGCAAGAACCAAGTGCGAGGGCGCTGGCCAGCAGCGCCGCATGAGCAACAATCCGCAACATCCGTGAAGGTCCCCTGCGGGCCAACAGATAGGCAGGAATGCGATCCGGCAAAGTCCCGGCCGATCAAGATTTGCTGAAATTCCGGCCCTCCGGCATTTGCTATTACGGGATTGCAGGCTAGTTTGTGCCCCAGACGAGGGGGATTGCATCAATGCGGATTTTGGTCATCGCGGCCGCCGTGCTCGCACTAACGGCTGCGTCGGCGCAGGCGCAGGGCCGCAGCAGAGGCCAGCCGAACGAAGCGAAGTCGGACAACAAGCCCAAGGTCGACGAAAAGGCCTACAAGGCCGCGCTCGAGCGCATTCCGGAGCCCAAGGAGAAGTACGACCCGTGGGGCGGAGCCCGTCCGGCTGAACCTGCCAAGAAGCCCAAATAAATGAGGGGGGCGTTGGCGAGCCGTCTATGTCAGTCGGCCGCCGCCATCGTGCTCCTCTTGTTTTCCTCGTGGCCAGGCATCGCCTGGGAGAGCTGGGGTGGCGATCCCGGCGGCTCACGCTTCTCGCCTTTGCGGGAGGTCACGCCCGACAATGTCGACAATCTGGTTCGGGCCTTCGAATTCCATACCGGCGATCTCGCGGCGCGGCCGCCCGAGGTGATGCGGCGAACCAAATTCCAGGCGACACCGTTGTTCGTCGAGGACAGCCTGATCTTCTGCTCGCCCTTCAATGAGGTGATCGCGCTCGATCCCGGCACGGGCGCGCAGAAATGGCGCTTCGATCCGAAGATCGCGACCAACCAGCGGCCCGCCAACCGCTACGTCTGCCGTGGCGTGACCTACTGGATCGACGATGAGGCGCCCGCGAATGCCGCCTGCCGATCGCGCATCTTCATGGGCACGAACGATGTCCGCCTGATCGCGCTCGATGCAAAGACAGGCATTCGCTGCGCCGGTTTCGGCACTGGCGGTGAGGTCAGGCCCGATATCGGCATGAAGCTGGATTGGCCCGGCGAATTCCAGATCACCTCGCCGCCGGCGGTCGGCCGCGGTGTCGTCGTGATTGGCTCCGCGATCGGCGACAACCGCCGCGTCGACGCGCCGAGCGGCGTGGTGCGCGCGTTCGATGCGCGCAGCGGCCAGCCGCGCTGGACCTTCGAGCCGCTCAAGCGCGACCGTGTCGAAGCTGGTCACGCCAATGTCTGGGCGCCGATGTCGGTCGACGCGGCCCGCGGGCTGGTTTTCCTGCCGACATCCTCGCCGTCGCCGGACTTTTGGGGCGGCAAGCGGCCGGGCAACAACGAGCACGCCAATTCGGTGGTCGCGCTGCGCATCGAGACCGGCGAGCTCGTGTGGGCATTCCAGACCGTGCATCACGACGTCTGGGATTACGACCTGGCGTCGCAGCCGACGCTGACGCGTATCGACACCGGAGACGGCCAGCGCGATGTCGTGATTCAGCCGACCAAGCAGGGATTTGTCTTCGTGCTCGACCGCGATACCGGCAAGCCGGTGTGGCCGGTGGAAGAGCGCGTGGTGCCGCAAGGCGGCGCGGAAGGTGAACGACTGTCGCCGACGCAGCCATTCCCGACGCATGTGCCGCCGCTGACATCGCAAAGAATCTCGACTGAGGATGCGCTCTCGCTCCTCCCTGGCCTGGGTCGCTCCGCTTGCGAAAGGCAGTTCGCGGAGGCACGTAACGAGGGGTTGTTCACCCCACCCTCGACGCAAGGCACGGCGGAGTTTCCCTTCACCGGCGGCGGCGTCAACTGGGGTAGCGCAGCCTTCGACCCGGTCAACCAGATCCTCTACGCCAACACCGCCCGCGCCGTTCATCTCATCAAGCTGATCCCGCGTGCGGAGGCCGCTGGATTCGATCCGCCTCCCGGTCATGATTTCGGCCAGCAGAAGGGCGCGCCGTTCGCGATGTCGCGCGCGGTGGTGATGTCGCCGCTCGGGCTTCTTTGCAACAAGCCGCCTTGGGGCGAGATGGTCGCAGTCGATCTGAAGGCCGGCAAGATCCTCTGGCGCTCGACGGTCGGCACCACGGAAGACCTTGCGCCGCTCGGCGTGCCGCTGCCGTGGGGCGCGCCGCTCGTCAACGGGCTCGCGGTCACCGCAGGCGGTCTCGTCTTCACCGGCGCGATGGATGCCTATCTGCGCGCCTTCGATGCGCGAAGCGGCCGCGAGTTGTGGCAAGGCCGGCTGCCGGTGCCCGGCGTCGCCAACCCCATGACCTATCTCTGGAAGGGCGAGCAATATGTCGCGATCGGCGCCGGCGGCCACTCCGAGGTCGGCACCTCGATCGGCGACAGCGTCGTTGCGTTTCGCCTGGCGCGGCCGGGTGAAGGGCCGTCGCTATGGTCGCGCACCATCGATCGTCCGGGCGGACGATTTTGGGTGTCGTCGTCAGCAATTGTGTTCGCGATCATCCTGCTGATCATCGCGAGCCTGCGCTGGCGTCGTCGACGTCGTATAAAGCAAGCATGATGCTGCGTTGTGTATGCGATGCGAACGGTTGTTCACATCGCGCACGCTATCGTACGAAAGCGAGGCCGATGCGCCTGTCATTGCGCCATACGGTGCGGCAATTCCGTACGAAATTGTCGCGCGCGATCGAGAGCGTGAATGATTTCGGCAATATGACGGGGGAATCGAGCTCGATCGCCGCGCCGCCTTCCGACATGTTTCGCACCGTGCACGCGATGCCGCTGCTTTCAAAGGTGATCGTTCCACCCTTGAAAACACGGTAACGCTGCGCTGCACGTTTCTCGATCATCGGCATTAATCCATAACGATGATTGTGAAGTAGTGCATAGAAATTACGTTGAAATAAACTCAATACTGGCGCTACTTGCACAGCGCTTCAGAGTTCGTTTACGACGTTGGAGCGGTGAGTCGCTTCCCGCCGACTTTCCCTCATAAGCCCTTCCTTTATGGCGTTACGCGCCGATGGAGATATTGATGAAGACTACGCTTTCGCTTCTGTTCGCCGCAGCGCTCTCGCTGTCATCGATGCCCGCCCACGCCGTCAAGTGGGACCTCTCGACCATGACCTGCAAGCAGTTCCTCGAGAGCGGCGAAGACAACATCGCGGTCGTGCTGACCTGGATGGACGGCTGGTACAAGGGCGACGAGGACAACGCGATCATCGACACCGAGGTGTTCATCGAGAACGCCAAGAAGTTCGGTGCCTATTGCGGAAAGAATCCGACCGTCAGCGTCGTCACCGCGGCTGACGAAATTCTCGGCAAGTAATTCCTGAAGCTGACTGAAGCGCGGACGCAATCGCGCTTCAGTCCCTCGTTTCGATGCGAAATTGATTGGAGAGCCGCGGAGCGCCTTGCGCGCTCACGCGGCTCTCTTCTTTTTGGATGATGCTCAGCCCGGCAGCATCGCGAACGCGCTCGACACCATCGCCACCTGCTTGTTGTCGGAGGCCGAGAGCAGCGTGACGCGGCCAAAGCTCATGGTGCGTCCGAGCCGCACCACGCGGGCGTCGGCGAGCACATCCGAGGAGGAGACCGCACGCATGAAATGCGTGGTCTGATCGACCGTCGTCATCGGACGATAGCGGCGATTGGCGGCGAGGTTCGCGATCACCATCGCGGTATCGGCAAGCGCCATCAGCGCCTGGCCGCACACCACGCCGCCGTTGCGGCACAGCCGCTCCGAGAATGGCATGCGCAGGAGCGCGCCTGGCTGCCAGTCCGGCTCGTCCAGCGGCGGCAGGTGCTCGAGGCGCTCGACGGCGAGGTTGAGATCCTGGACCCAGGGCGCAAAGACCTCGCCGAGTATGCGTCTGGCCTCAGCGATGCCGAACTCGGCTTCTGGCTGCGATGGCATTGCTGTCGGTCCCCCCTGTGTTGCTGGATGTTTCGGCTATTCTGCGCGCATCGGCGCGGCAAAGTCACCCGGCCTTCGGTCGGCTCTGTCGGCTTGAAAATGCCTGACTTGGGCCGATATGATACTGGGCTTGGGAGCGGGTGGGCGATGTTGCGTCGGTGTGTCCTTGTGTTTGGGTTGATAGCGCTAGGTCTCGCGCTGGACGGGTGCACCAGATGCGGCCCGATTTGGGACGACTGGCTGCAGGCGCCGAAATCGTGCAGATCGGACCGGCTCTAGCGCGCCATTCGGCCCTGGCGGGACGTTGACAAGAACGACAAGGCGCGGTTGACCCGCCCTTCATGGATGATCAAGGAGTCAATGATGAAGCTTTTCCGTATGGCGGCGGTGCTGCTGGCCGTGCTGGCGGGACCGGCCTACGCGCAAATGCCCAATCTCAATTTGCTGCAGGAGGGTCCAGGCAAGACCCCCGAGGAAAAGGCCGCGGAAGCCGAGCGTGACAAGGCCTACAAGGAAACGCTGAAGAAGATTCCGGATTCCAAGGCGTCCAACGATCCCTGGGGCGGCATACGTTCCGACCCGCCGAAGCAGGCGGCTGCGCCGAAGGCGTCGGCCGCAACCGGCGCGCCCAAGAAGAAGTCCGGCACGACCGCCAATTGACCTTGTCCCCGATCGGAGGCGGCTGATGCCTCCGGCCGGGACTCCTCTTCGGCCGGCCTGCTTCCTACATCTCCGAGAGCGTATTGCGTTGAGGAGGAACGGCATGGCCGATCGTCCGCGGGATCTCGCCGAGCGGATGGCGCGCCGGCGCAAGATGGGCGGCAAGCCAGGCGAGCGCGGCGGCGACGGCTTCTTGCGTGAGACTTTCACTCTGCCGCGCCCGGCGGCGCGGGCGAGGGCGGAGGCTTTCTTCGCCCGCTACCCCAAGGCCGGCTATATGAGCGCGGTCGAGACCTGGCGCGAACTGCCGGGCGGCGACATCGAATTCACCATGCGGCGGCTGCCCAGCGCCGACTAGACGTCAAGTCTCCTCGAAGGATTCGGCGATGATGCGGATCCGGAACACGGGCTCCTTGGCCTCGTCCAGCAGCTCCATGTGCCATTCGGAATTTTCGTTGAGCTTGCGCGCGAGGCCGGCGGCCATGTCGGCGCAGATGCTGGTCATCATCTTCCAGGCCGCATCGCGATCGGCAAATTCCGTCGCCTGGTCCGCGCAGCCGGAATAGCGGCCGTTCCGAATTCGAAAGAAGTAGAGCGGCATGGCTGGCACCGGTCACATGATGGTCCCGCCTCCCGGGCCATGGGCGCGCGCAGTGCAGTCCCAAACCAGGGACAGATCAATTCCGGGCCGCTACGGACGAGACCTCGCGGGGCGCGTATGCTGCTGAAACCGGCCCGGGTGGTCTATTCATGCGGTCTTGCGCCCGATCGCCTTCAGCTCCCGATCGATGCGCAACTGGACGCGCCGGATCGCCAACAGATCGATCTTCGTCTCGGTCTTGCCCGTCCTGGTCTCGTCACCGATGCGGAACTGCCACTGCCAGACCCCGGGAAGCGCCGTCTCGGCAACAGTGAACTCAACGCCCCTGTGATTCATGGTCATCTCCACGATTCACCCTCCATTCACCGTGAACATGTTGGGCGTCGCCCTATTCCTGCGACAAGCGAAATTTGGCGGTAAGCCTTGGATAATTCACGGTAATCTTTGGAACCGCGCGCGGTCCGAAACAAACGAAATTAGGTTCCGAAAACCGTGCACGGAATCCGGGCAAGGCATGGCAATTCACGCGGCCTTGCCGTGCCACGCCGAGGAACTTTGTTCATGGTCGGAGAACCCCGGAACGCGGGATCCGCGCATTTGACACATCGCTGCGAGCGAGGCGCGGTCCGGATTCCTTTCCGTATCGTGTGGAACCCAAAGCGGCGCGCGTTGCTACCGCCGCCATTCAAAGCGAACAGGTGTGGTCGATACTTTTCCACTTTTGCGTGTCATATATCTATGCTCTGCTTGTGAACGACGGTTCGAACGCGATGTCACGAAGGGGAAGGTGTGAGCTGGCTGAGACATCTTGTGCTGCGCTGGGGTGCACGGAATTTCTCGCTGACCTGTCCCCATTGCCGGCATCCCGCGTCCTCATCGAGCTTCAAGCGCGCGCGTTTCATGCTCGGTGACGAGAAGCTCGTCTGCGAAGAGTGCGGCGAGACCAGCGTCGTCACGTTCTGGCGTTTCGAAGGACTATCGTCGCGGCCCGATTGCACTGAAGCGAGGCGGCGCGCGCCGCTGTCCGATTCGCGGCACTGATCCGACGCCGGCGGTGTGCGTCGAAGTCCACTCCATGCGTGCTGCGGCATATGCCTTGCTTGGCCTCATGACGGCAAACAACATGGGCGCGTCATGCTCGGCATTCCCCGCCGCTACTCTCATTTCGTCTTCGGTGTCATCCAGTCCGGCCTGACCTCGCTGATCGCGGCGGGCATCGCCAGCTTTCCCGCTTCTGGCGCGACGGTCTTCCTCGCGCACTGGATGGTGTCGTGGCTGATCGCGTGGGCCGCGATGCTGCCGATCGTGCTGCTCGCGGCGCCTGCGATCCGCGCCTTCTCGCTGCGGCTGACGCAAGAGGAGAGGGCTCGGTGAGGCGGCCGGCAAGCATGAAAAAAAACCGCTTGGGGAGAGCCAAGCGGGTGAAAGGTTATTGGAGGCTGAGGTGCTGGGCTGCAACACCGTAGCCCGACGACCCTAGCCGGTTGAGCTTACGACAGCCTGACAGGGCCGGCAGATCGGCTTTCAACCTGCCGCGCCTCCGCGCCCGCAAACAGAAAACCCCGCTCGGGGCAGAGCGGGGTCCTCGACTGTGTATGGAGGCCCGGTGTTGGTCCACCGGGCAGAGCCAGACTAGGAGACCAGGCTTACGGGTGCCTGACGGCCGGCACCGAAATCCGCGTCGGGAGGCCGCAGACTGGCCCCGCACGCGTCCCAATTTGGCCACCCGATCGCACCACTGGAGCCACACCCCTCGGCGAGATTTCGTATCGTCGGCGACGCCATGGGGGAAACGTGGTGCGCCGGCAGCGGGGTGGCATCATGGATAACGTAGAGCGGTCATTCGCCGCCGCGACGGCGGCTGGCTTCGTCGTGCTGGTGATCGGCCTCGTGCTGCTGGCGCTGCTGTAAGGCGTACCGGCGGACGGCAGCCAAGGCCGGACCGGGCTAAAGCAGGCGCTTCGATCCTGGGTGGGCACCCAGGACGCCGCCGCGCCCTTTCAAAACATGGAAAACAACCCCATGCACAGTAGGGGGTCGGGCGATTTCGTTGTGCGATCAATGGCTTAGTTGTGGTATTTAGATACCTTAAATGCCACGCAATGGCTCCGGGGCGCACCCCGAGCGCAATGCCGGATCCTCGACATGAACAGGGGCTGGCTCTGCCGGCCCAATTCTGCGACGCGCATTCCCGACGGCCGGTACGACGGCTAGCCGCCCATCGCGGCGCAGCCTTGGTCAGATCGGAAGCCCGTCGGCAGGCTCAGTGGACCTTGATCTCACCCAGGGGAAGGCGGAGTTCGGCGGCGCGCTCTTCGCGGTCCTTCTTGCGAAACTCGTTTTCCTTCCGCTCGAATTTCACCATTTCCTCGTGCGCCGCCGCCAGGAGGTGATTGCGCCTGACAGCATTGGGGTGCGCGTCTTCCGTCATGTTCCTGGTCCCCGTCGTTGCGATCCGATCTCGAAGAAAGCCGGGCATCGCAGAAAGGTTCGATGCCGCAGGATTGCGGAATTATGACGGCGCACGGCGGCTGCGTCTTTGATGCGCGTCATCTTCAGTCGAAGGGTGACGAATGCGGAGGATCGGCAAAAATCAAAAAGGCCGCCAACCGAGGCGGCCTCTCATCATCTTTGAATCACTTGATCTTTGAATCGCTTGCCCGCTAGCGGCAGGGCTTCTAGCGGCAGGGCTTCTAACGACAGGGCTTGCCAATCATCTGGGCATGCCGGCTGTGGCAGCCGTCGTGCAACTGAGACTTCCTCGTCACCTTTGCGCCGACCTTCGGGGCGCCCGATGCCGTCGCGGCATTCGATATCTGGGCTTGCGCCGGCACCGAACCGGCGAGGACAGACAGCGCCAGAGCGATCTTGAGGATTGCCTTCATCGTGCCTCCCGAGGTTGTTCGAACGGTACGCAAAGTAGCGCTACCGATGTGAGCGTTACATATTGTAGCGCTACATTCAAGTTCGATCAGAGGCATGACGACGAGCCGCCGTCCTTGCGGCGGACCGAGATGGGGCAAAGTGAGGTAGATCGCAGATGAGGCGGGGCGAGCGCTCCGCGGAATGGACCGATCAGGCGGCCTCGGTCCGTCGCGACGTGCACGCCCAATGTGGCGAGCCGTGGCGGCCTATTGCTTCGTTGTCGGCGGCTCGAAGATGAGGGCGGCTTGGAACACCCGCCCGGCGTCGGTGCGGACTTCGATCGCAACGTCTGTTCGATCCTCGTGTCCCGCCAAGTCGCGCGCAAGGCCGCTCAATGTCTGCGTCGCCTCGATCTCTGCTTCGCGCTGGGTTCGAAACTCCAGTCCCTCATCGTCGGCATAGAGGCCGGTGTCGTCTCGGATATCGAAAAAGTACCGGACCATGGCGCCGCCTCTCAGAGAGAGTATCGCCGCCAACCCCGCCTTGGGAGGACCGTTCCTAATTATTTCGGCGGCTGGAATCCGGGTACTGTCCCAATCCCCGGGCGTGGTTGGCGTCCCGTTGGCCGGCGAGAATGCCAGGACCGCCGCTTGCAGGTTGGGCAATCGTAGACCTGGACGCCGAGCGCCGTTGAACCAGGTCAATCATAGCTGTCTTTACGGACGGTCTCGATCCGCCTTGCGTCCGCCTACATCTGTGGCGGCGTGACCCTTGCTTCGTCTCTCGTCAGGGCGGCAAGCCTGTCCAATTGGCTAGCCACGCCAGTGAGGCTCCGGGCGATGTTCTTCAACAGGAAGGCCCTGTCCGCCGAAACCCCGGACGATTGAGAGAGGACCTTGTAATGATTTGCGAGTTCCTCGCATTTAGCAGCGTCGATCATAATTGAGCCCATCTATGAAACAGGTCAACAGCTCAACCCTAATACGGTTCCCACGCGGGGCGCTGACGACCCTTGGCGTTGCAATGCCTCGCATCCTACCACAGCTATTCGTCGTCAGGTTGTGTTCTGCGCCACAAATCGCGTCACTCCCGAAATCAAAGGCCACCACGCCAGGAAACAGGCTCGTCCCTGAAGACGGCCCCGGCCGGTGGGGCTTGATAGGGGTGAAGGCCGGGGCCGCTTGGGGATGCTTGGCCCTTGGCAAAGACCAAGCGAATCCGAGTTTAGTCGACCCTCACCGCGCCTCTGTTCGTTTCAGCACATAATTGCCAAATTTTCCTGCCCCGCATTCGCATGCGCAAATGCATCTCGAGGCCGGCACGGTTTCCTTATCGTCTTCGATTGGCAGACCACGGAGACGTGCGTATTGCCTGACCGGCACCCTCGCAGGGCAGATTTTTTCATTCGGATGGGTGGCATCGGTTGGATGATCTCCGACCGAGAGCGCAAGGGCCTGGCGATCATCGAAACAGCTGCGCCCGATGTCTTCGCGGGTGCACGGCAGTCAAGTCCGCCGTATTGCCAAAAATTCCCGCGACCGATGGGCCGCGGCATACTCCCGTCCGGCTTCCTCGGTGCGCTCCGGATCGGGAGACGGGAGCGGCTTTGGGAGGGACTGATTTTCGGTCACCTATCTCGGTGTCTCAAACGCAGCTGTGGCAACTCTGACACCGGGACTGCCGAATGAGCTCACAAGAAATCCGTGCAATGAGCGATCCCCGGTAAGGTTGCAATCGCACCCGGTGCGCGCGCCCAGGCTCGGATCGCCAAATTGGCCGCCTTCAAAACCGAGGGGCGCAAGATTTGAAGCGCATCGCGGATCGTTGCGCTCAGGGGCTGCTGACGGATCCGTGTGCGCAGCCGGGCAACCCGCAATGCACGCACCATCGTTTCAGGATCGGGAAGTCCGCGCTTATCCTCCAGAAGGCTCCAGGCGAGGTGCTTGAGTTCGATGGTCTCCTGGTCAATCTGAGGGAACGATCCCAATGCCGTGATGCTCGCGTGGTTGGTCGTGTCGTAGAACACAAGACCGTCGTCGATCGCCACCATGTCGCCCTGGCAGGCGAGATCGAGAAAGAACAGTTGGTCCACGCCCCAACTGATCGACTTGTAGTTTCGCATCAGGCAACCGGCCCGGATGACCTTGCCGTTGATCAGCAGGGTCGACGGGACAATCCCAAGCAATCGGGTCTTGCCCGCCAGATAGAGATCCGCCAGGCACTGCTGGCCCGAATACAGATAAACCTGGCGTCCTCGCCGGTACCTTATGCCGCTGTCCTGAACGAGATGAGATGTGGAGGTCATGAACGCAGCGGCGGGGTACGTCCTCGCCAATTCCGCAAAAGTCGCAAGCGATCCTGGCGTGAGCCAGTCGTCGTCGTGCAGCACTTTGATCCAGTCGCCGCGACATGCGAGCATCGCGTTGTTGGTATTCTCAACCTGGCCGCGGCCGCGGTGGTTCTCGATAACGCGAATGCGCGGGTCGCTCCGCGCGTGCTCGGACAGGATGCTCCAAGTCGCGCCTTCCGGACCTTCGTCGTCGCTGATCACCATTTCCCAGTCGGCGTGCTCCTGCTGCAGCACGCTTTGAATCGCACGGCGCACCATCTCCGGTCGGCGGAAGGTGGGTATTGCCACCGAAATGAATGGGCGGTGTTCCGAACTCTGGGAGCTATCGAACCGCTCGGCGTACAATTGATCCATTCATCGTACCTCGTTGATCGAAGCGGTCGTGGCTGGAAGTGGCAGACCCTTCTTCGGTTTGAGCCTGTTCGCAGAGCATCTTGAATCGAAGCGAGTGAACGAGGCGCGTGAATGCTAGGGAGACGATCTCGATGCGGTCATCGTCCATTCGCATGAACTTTGTTCCCGCAGGCCGCGACGTTTCGAAGCGGCCGCTTGTCCGCCTTGGTGAAAGAGTGTTCTGGTTCCCCTCGCTTTCTGTCGCCGCAGCAGCCGCGCCAACGCGGTGACGGATCAAGACGGGGGCGGCCAATCGAGCCGGCGTTGGTTCAGTTTCTTGCGGAGCTCTTGGAGGATTTCGCGAAGCTCTGCCGAGTTGCTTCTTTCCGAGAGGGAAGCGAGGCGCGAGCGTGATGGCGTTTTCAATCACCGGTAGATTGCCAAGGGCCGCTCGGTGACAGGTGGAGGGTGACTGCGTCCTGCCGCGACGTGCTGTCTCACCTCGCGACAATTGAACGACTTCAAATCCGGCCACGGCTCGTTTCAAAGGCTCGTTTCAAAATCGGACAGTGAGGTCGGAAACAGACCACGCCCAAACCCGGGTGCTGTCCCAATTGGGCACTCGGAACATCAAGTCAGGACAGGCTGCTTGTTGGGCTTCAGAAGCAAGAACGCCGTCCGCTTAAATGAAGCGCGGACGGCGGCTTTCCAGCCCCGGGAGGGAAATTGTAAAATCCCGATATCGTTTTGTCTGCACGTCCCGTGCCAAGGTTCATCGGGCCAGCCGCAGGAATTGGGAAAACCTTCATCCTCAAGCGTTGATGCCGCCAACGCGAATGACCACGCCGGGACAGAAACCGGATCTGTGCCGGCAACGCGATACCTCAGGCGCGTCTGCTTCTAGGCTGGCTTGGGCGGTTGAAGCCCCGGCGATCTCAGCCACTCGCTCATGTGCGAGCCGGTCTCAGCCTGTCTGGCTTTGCGGAGGAGGTCCTCTCGTTGAGGACCGTGAGGGAGGGCTTTAGCTTGTTCGCGGAGGCGTTTCGCTTCTCCGGCAAGTCGTTCTTCCAGTGACACGGTCTGCGTGAAACGACGGCGCTGCTTCATGACACAACCTCGTCTTTACGGGTCCTAACCGCAGGGTTTGAGTTCCAGCGAACTTAATATGCAGACGGGCCACCTTCAGTTCCAAAGTGAACTTTTCAAATCAAGCCACGGTGAATTTCAAACCAGGCCACCGCGCTCGGAAACAAGCCAGCACCAAATCCGGGTGCTGTCCTAATTAGGACAGCGGGGCTGTCAGATTGCGACATCAATAAAAACGCCGCCCGCTTAAATGTCGCGCGGGCGGCGGCTTTCCAGCCCCGGAGAGGTGGATGCAAAACCCCGGTGATGATGAGTGTGCACAACCTGTGCCAAGGTTTTATGTCACGTTGCGGGACGCCGCAGCGGGGATCGGGCCACCACCTACCGCGAACTTCTGAGAATCAGTATTGTCTCGAAGAAAGAACGTCGTGGGGGCAGTACTTGTTACGGGATTGCCGAAGGACTATTCGCCTGTCTAGCCAGATTACCGGCCTTTGACGCGAGCTTTCGGCTGATTGCGAAGACGACGTCTTCAAGTGAAAGAGGCCGCCACTGAGGCGGCGTTATCATTGCTTGCTGAAAATCCTGGAATTGAAAATGGCCGTGACTTCGAGAACACGGCCAGTTCTGTTACGAACTTCCACCGCGAAATGCTGGCCCGTTGAACCTTCCATGACCGCATCGCGGGCGGCATCGACAAGTGCGCCGAGCGCCATATCGTGTGCCGCCTCGGCGTCCAGCAGTTCGACGCCATCTTTGTCCTGCGAGAAGATGCCATCCGACCTGAGGTCGAAAAAATACTGAGCCATGATGCTCAGCTTACTTCGGTGCCTGCAAACCCGAGGAATTGACCCACTCTTCGAGGTGACATGCAGTGTCAGCCTGACGGGCTTTCCTCAGCATATCATCCTTCAGAACGCCTGGCGAAAGCTCTGCCGCCCGGGTACGGATATCGTCAGCGAAGACCCGCAGCCTGTCCTGAAGAGATACGGATTGTCTGATGCGTTGCCGTCTTTGCAAGGCGCTGCTCCCTGTTCGAGGGGGCGGGAGCGCTGTGATGGAGCGTTCTCGTCACCGATGGTAGCCACGATCCGGGCGGTGATGGTGAAAGTGTGCGCTCGGATCAGGGGATTAGCGAGTCCTCAATTTGTCCCGCCATTCGGAACTTTTACGAATTAGGACACTGACGAATTCAACTTGGGACACAACGGCTCAAATGCGGACAGCACGCTCCGC
This sequence comes from Bradyrhizobium sp. P3_C3, assembly GCF_056402655.1. Classification (NCBI taxonomy): domain Bacteria; kingdom Pseudomonadati; phylum Pseudomonadota; class Alphaproteobacteria; order Hyphomicrobiales; family Nitrobacteraceae; genus Bradyrhizobium; species Bradyrhizobium sp. P3_C3. Next base: position 83,799 of record NZ_JBFUGY010000020.1, read on the forward strand.
CGCAACTAAGCGCCATGTTATTGAGCTGGGCGTGTCGCCAAAGCAGAAAGAACGGGCGCGGCATGGATCCGGCGGCCAGCATCTTCAAGATGATCTATCGGGATCAACCAGTCGGTACGGAGGGGCTTCCTTGGCGGAAGGAAGACTTCACGAAACGAAAGAGGCCGCCAACCGAGGCGGCCTCACGAGACCCGGCCCATCGCCAACGCGCGCATTGTACGATGGACCGTTCCGGGTGGATGGCGCGAGAGTGTCGCGCCACAGACCGGAATCTCAATCCCTTGGTTCGAGTCGTTCCCGTCAGGCCGCCTACTGAGGCGGCCTTGCTTCATCCGCCTACAAAGCGGGTTTGCGTGACCGGAAATACGAAGCCGATTCCGGTCACGGCGAGGAAGGTGCAAAAATACCGGATGCGATACATGCCGAACCAACCCGGGCGTGCCGCCATGGTTCAGGAGGTCGGCGAGCTCTCCGCCCATCTGGTGGTCTAGGCCGAGGTTGGACGGAGAGCCGCGCGCCGGACCCCCGTCGCATGACAATGCTAGGAACGTGCCATGACAGTCGTGTGAAACTGTCGGCGCCGCTCAGTGGAGATCAGGCCACAAATGAAATGAAAACGCCGCCCGCTTGAAATGAAGCGCAGGCGGCGGCGTTCCAGCCCCGAGAGGGATTAGCAAAATCCCGGATATTGATCAGTCCGAATGGATGACGAGAAGGTTCAACGGCACAACGCGACCAAGCTCAAATGGATGCGTGGCGGCGCTGCGTCGAACTGGGCATTGAAATCCCCCAGGCCAATAGATACGGGCAGGAGACGAGATCGTTTCACACGCGCAGAGGCGGATTAGGGCACTTCTTTTCCGTGGTTCTATGAATGGCGAGCTTGCGCGTTTTTCCCGGAGGGATTGTCGGCTGACAGCGTGGCTGACTTGGAAGGCTACATCGAAATCCTTTTGCGAAAGCTTCGCCGGGAAGCTGGCAAAGAAGCCGCCAACTGAGGCGGCCTTAACCGGTCTTCCGTTCGAGCATCGCCATTTCAACTTGGTCGGCCAGGACTGTGAGATGACTTGCGAGGCGGTCGAATAGTTCGCGCTTAGCGGCGTCGGTCGCGGATGAGAGCGCACTCCGCCGCGTCCTTCCGCAGCTTCTCAAGTTGAACCAGATGATCTTGCATGGCCCGCTGGCCCGCTGTTTCGAGAACCAGCGGAGTCAACGCGACGGGCTTACTTCGGCGGCTGCAAGCCGGATGATTTCAACCATTCCTCAATGCGGGCGGCGACATCGGATTCGTGGGCCTTCTTCAAAAGAGCCTCTTGCTCTGGGGCCGCCTGCAATTGTTCTGCCTTTTCTCGCGCTAGTCTGGCTTCCTTGATGAGCCGCTCTCCAAGCACTCTATCCGGTTTGAATCGGAAGCGCTTCATGACTTCCTCCTGTCACAAAGTTCGCTCTGCTTAAAACTTTCAAGGGGCACAGAAGTTCTACGGAACTCTACACCTCATGTTCGCTTAGCGGAACACATTCGTTTGCGGTCCGTTCTTCAAATCCAAATCGGGCCACCGCGAAAATCAAACTAGGCCACCGCGCTCGGAAACCAGGCCAGCATCCGGGTACTGCCGAAATAGGCCACTCGGGATTGCAAAGTAGGCCACTGGTAGGAACTAAGGGATTGCCCGCCCTGTTGCATGTTGTTCCTCCCTCTAAAGGAACAGCCTTATGGCCGACGACAACAATAAAAATCCAAATGAGAAGCAGCCCGGCGAGAATCCGGACGGCAAGTACCATTTCAATCCTGGGAACATGGCCGGGAAGAAGCCCGGGGATCCGGAGCAGACTGCCGAAAACCGTGGCGAGCAGCCGCACGAGGACAAAGAAAAACCCGCCGGTTAGATGCCGGCCACTCGCAGATGCGAAGTAGGGCCACTATAGGACCGCACCGGACGGCGGCTTTATGGCCGGCCACTCACCGAAGAAAAATGGGAATGGATTGTTTATCCCAGGATCGGGCAAGGAGATCGCTTCGCAGGAATGGCTCCCACTAGAGCGGCCTCAAAGGGAGCGCGGGCCTACATCGATGAGAAGCTGGATGGAAAAGAGGCCGCCAACTGAGGCGGCCTCAAATCATCAGGATCAGCCAGACGATTAGGCCAGCGTTCACGGTGCCTACGGTGACAATACCTGTCTGAATAAGTCGCTCGGTCATGGTGTCACCCCCCGATTGAGAGGGAACCCTGCGCTCAATCGGAACGAGCGTCTATGCAGATTGTGCCAGACCCGGGAAATTTCGGTAATATATGACGGCGTGTTCCGCCCGTGAATACACCTTATGGTTGGCCCAGAACAAAACAGGCCACGTGTCATTTCAAACCAGGGCAATGTCGCCGGAAACAGGCCAGTACCAAAATCCGCGAAAGAACATATTGCGAACTTGGAACAAATAGGGTACATTACTTTTATCGCCGGCCCGCCCCGCCAATCGTTTGTCCCTCTAGCGAATCCTCGCCATAAGGAGCACGACCCAATGTCCAACACTGCCCTGCGTATCGTCGAAGGATCTTCCATGGACAAGAGTAAAGCTCTGGCCGCCGCGCTCTCCCAGATCGAGCGCCAGTTCGGCAAGGGCTCGGTGATGAAGCTCGGCAAGAACGACCGGTCGATGGATGTCGAGGCGGTGTCCTCGGGTTCCCTCGGGCTCGACATTGCGCTCGGGATCGGTGGTCTGCCGAAGGGGCGCGTCGTGGAAATCTACGGGCCGGAATCCTCGGGCAAGACCACGCTGGCGCTGCACACGGTGGCGGAAGCGCAGAAGAAGGGCGGAATCTGCGCCTTCATCGACGCCGAGCACGCGCTCGACCCGGTCTATGCGCGCAAGCTGGGCGTCAACATCGACGAGCTCCTGATTTCGCAGCCGGACACGGGCGAGCAGGCGCTGGAAATCTGCGACACGCTGGTGCGCTCGGGTGCGGTAGACGTGCTGGTGGTCGATTCGGTCGCGGCTCTGGTGCCGAAGGCCGAGCTCGAGGGCGAGATGGGCGACGCGCTGCCGGGTCTCCAGGCCCGTCTGATGAGCCAGGCGCTGCGCAAGCTGACGGCCTCCATCAACAAATCCAACACCATGGTGATCTTCATCAACCAGATCCGCATGAAGATCGGTGTGATGTACGGCTCGCCGGAAACCACGACCGGCGGCAACGCGCTGAAATTCTATGCCTCCGTCCGTCTCGACATCCGCCGCATCGGCGCGATCAAGGAGCGGGACGAAGTGGTTGGCAACACGACGCGCGTCAAGGTGGTGAAGAACAAGCTGGCGCCGCCCTTCAAGCAGGTCGAATTCGACATCATGTACGGCGAGGGCGTCTCCAAGATGGGCGAGATCCTCGATCTCGGCGTCAAGGCCGGCATCGTCGAAAAGTCCGGCGCCTGGTTCTCCTATGACAGCCAGCGCCTCGGCCAGGGCCGCGAGAACTCGAAAGCGTTTTTGAAAGCCAACCCCGACATCACCGCCAAGATCGAGACCTCGATCCGCCAGAACTCCGGCCTGATCGCCGAGCAGATTCTCGCCGGTGCACCGGAGCGTGACGCCGACGGCGAGGAGCCGGCGGACGAGTAAGGCCTAACGCGAAGAACTTTCGCGAGGAGCGGGCGCTGAGGACGTTGAGTTGCCGACGTCGTCAGTGCCCGTTTCGTTTTGTGGGGCGTTCGCGATGAAACGCGTGATCCTGACCAGTTCGTCCGGCGTCGGTCTTGCCCATGCGGATCGCGCCGACATGGTCGTGCCGTTCATCTTTCGCTTCGTTTCGGGGCCACTGCCTACCTCGCATCACCTCGAGCAATACCTGACGGGAGGCTATGTCAGAGGCGATCCGGAGGTGCGTTGGTCCGATCTTGTTGGCCGGTTGCCTCAGACCGGTCTCGCGCACAAAGAGACAGGCCTGATTTGGTTTTGCGAGACCTATGGCGTCGATCTCATCGAGCTGTGGTTCGACCCTGAGCCCAATAGTCAGTTGCAACTGATCTGGATCCTCGATTATTTGCGGTCCCATCCATCGATCACCGATCGTCTGAGATTGCGACGTGTCAATTTCGATCTGCGCGGAGCGGACGGCACAGAGCTTCGCGATCGTATGGTGCGGGAATTGGAGGTCGCGGACTGCGACTTCGAGATCGCCAACATGGCCTGGGAAGCCTACCGGGCGCCAACGCCGGAGCTCTGTTTCGGATTGCTCGGCAGGGATTTCCCCAGGCTGCCCTTCCTGAAGCCTGCGATGGAACAATTGCTGGCAGAACTGCCATCACCAATCACCGGACTAGGTACGACGGAAGCGCGGCTTCTCGACCTGATTGCGCGGGGGCACAACCGTACCAAGGAGCTGTTTCAACCGGACGGTCCGCTGCAAACGCGCGTGTTCGATCAATGGGAATTGGGCCCGCTGCTCGAAGGGCTTGGGTCCGGCCCAATGCCGGTGATCACGGGTCTCGATCCGAAACTCGCGACGCTGGCCCCGCACGATGCGCGAGGCCGCAACGCCGCCTTTCGCCGAAGCCGGCTATCGCTCACCGAATTTGGGGAAGCGGTCCTTGAAGGCCGGGAGGATTTCCGCCGTCAAACCCCGATCAGACGCTGGTGGGGCGGAACGCTTCTGACCAACGAACGGCTGTGGCGTTGGGACCGACAGAACCGTTCGCTCGTTGCACCCTTGATACGCGTTCGGGGACGTAGGGTGGGCAAAGGCGCGCAAGCGCCGTGCCCACCATATTCCAACGCGCATAAAGGTGGTGGGCACGCTTCCGCCTTCGCTCTTCGAGCTACGGCGGACAAGTCGCTTTGCCCACCCTACGAAGCTACGATCCCTTACTCCGCCGCTTCCGCGTAATCGCTCACCGGCGGGCACGAGCACACCAGGTTGCGGTCGCCATAGACGTTGTCGACGCGACCGACCGGGCACCAGTATTTGTCGGTGCGCGAGACGCCGTCGGGAAAGCAGCCCTCGGCGCGGGTGTAGGCGCGATTCCAATCGTCGTCCGCGATGTCGTGCACGGTGTGCGGGGCGTGACGCAAAGGCGAAGCCTCGATCTTGAAGCGGCCGGCCTCGACCTCGGCGATCTCCTTCCGGATCGCGATCATGGCGTCGCAGAACCGGTCCAGCTCCGCCTTCGATTCCGACTCGGTCGGCTCGATCATCAGCGTCCCCGGCACCGGAAAACTCATGGTCGGGGCATGGAAGCCGTAATCGATCAGGCGTTTTGCGATGTCGTCCACGGTGACGCCCGACGTCGTCTTCAGCGCGCGCGGGTCGACGATGCACTCATGTGCGACGCGGCCCTTCGCGTTCTTGTAGAGCACCGGGAAGTGCGCATCGAGGCGCGCGGCAATGTAGTTGGCGTTGAGGATCGCGATCTCGGTGGCGCGCTTCAGGCCGTCACCGCCCATCATCAGAATGTAGATGTAGGAGATGGTCAGGATCGACGCCGAGCCGAACGGCGCGGCCGAGACCGGGCCGACCGGTGCTTCGGCTTGCGTCGCCGGATGACCGGGCAGGAACGGCGCGAGATGCGCCTTCACGCCGATCGGGCCCATACCGGGGCCGCCGCCGCCATGCGGGATGCAGAAAGTCTTGTGCAGGTTGAGATGGCTGACGTCGGCGCCGTAATCGCCGGGCCGCGACAGGCCGACCTGCGCGTTGAGGTTGGCGCCGTCCAGATAGACCTGGCCGCCATGGCCGTGCACGATGTCGCAGATCTCGCGGATGTGCTCCTCGAACACGCCATGTGTCGAGGGATAGGTGATCATGACCGCGGCGAGATCGGCCGAATGCTTCTCGGCCTTGGCGCGGAGATCGTTGACGTCGACGTCGCCGTTCTTTTCGCAGGCGACCACCACCACGTCCATGCCGACCATCGCGGCCGAAGCCGGGTTGGTGCCGTGGGCGGAGGAGGGGATCAGGCAGATTTTTCGGTGCGTCTCGCCGCGCGCGGCATGATAGCCGCGGATCGCGAGCAGCCCGGCATACTCTCCTTGCGCGCCCGAATTCGGCTGCAGCGAGATCGCGTCATAGCCGGTGATATCGCACAGCCATTTTTCCAGCCGCGCGAACAGTGCGTGGTAACCCTTGGCCTGCTCGCGCGGGGCGAACGGGTGCAGGCTGCCGAACTCCGGCCAGGTCAGCGGCATCATCTCGGTCGTCGCGTTCAGCTTCATCGTGCAGGAGCCGAGCGGGATCATGGCGCGGTCGAGCGCGAGGTCGCGATCGCTGAGCTTGCGCATGTAGCGCAGCATCTCGGTTTCCGAGCGATGCGCGTGGAACACGGGATGGGTGAGGAAGGCGGTGGTGCGCTTGAGCGACTCCGGCAGCGCCTCGCGCGTGGTGGCGTCGATCTCGGCATAGGTGAGCGTGCCGCCGAATGCGCGCCAGACCGCTTCGACGGTTGCCGGCGTTGTGGTCTCGTCGAGCGCGATGCGCAACGCCGTCTCACCGACGCTCAGGTTGATCTTCTCGGCAGCCGCGCGCGCGACGATCTCGGCGCGCTTGGCACCGGCGTCCACGCTGAGCGTGTCGAAGAAGCTATCCGACTGCGGCGCAAAGCCGAGCTTGCGCAAGCCCGCTGCGAGCACGGCGGCGCGGCGATGCACGTTGCGCGCGATCTGCGAGAGACCCTCGGGGCCGTGATAGACCGCGTACATCGAGGCGATCACGGCGAGCAGCACCTGCGCGGTGCAGATGTTGGAGGTCGCCTTCTCGCGGCGGATGTGCTGCTCGCGGGTCTGCAGCGCGAGGCGATAGGCCGGCATCCCGCGCGAGTCCACGGAGAGGCCGACGATGCGGCCGGGCAGCGAGCGCTTCAGTGCATCGCGCACCGCCATATAGGCCGCGTGCGGCCCGCCATAACCCATCGGCACACCGAAGCGCTGCGCCGAGCCGATCGCGATGTCGGCGCCCAACTCGCCGGGCGAGGCGAGCAGCGTCAGTGCCAAGAGATCGGCGGCAACGATCGCGAGCGCGCCCTTGGCCTTCAACGTCGCGATCGCGGGCCTGAGGTCGCGCACGGCGCCCGAGGAGCCCGGATATTGCAGCAGCGCGCCGACCACGTCGGCCTTGTCGAGATCGGCGAGGGGATCACCGACGATCAGGGTCCAGCCCAGCGGCTCGGCGCGGGTGCGCATCACCGCCAGCGTCTGCGGATGCACGTCCTTGTCGACGAAGAAGGCTTTTGCTTCGACCCGCGAGTGGCGCTCGGCGAGCGCCATGGCTTCGGCCGCGGCGGTCGCCTCGTCGAGCAGCGAGGCGTTGGCGACGTCGAGCCCGGTGAGGTCGCAGATCATGGTCTGGAAGTTGAGCAGCGCCTCCAGCCGGCCCTGGCTGATCTCGGGCTGGTAGGGCGTGTAGGCCGTGTACCAGGCCGGGTTCTCCAAAATGTTGCGCTGGATCACCGCGGGCAAAACCGTGCCGGAATAGCCCTGGCCGATCAGCGAGGTGAAGACCTGGTTCTCTCGCGCGAGCTCGGCCATGTGCGCGATCGCCTCGGTCTCGCTCAAGGGCTTGCCGAGGTCGAGCGGGGCGGTCTGCCGGATCGAGGCCGGCAGCGTCTCCGCCATCAGGGCGTCCACGCTCTTGGCGCCGACGGCCTCCAGCATTGCGGTGACGTCGCGCGCCGACGGGCCGATGTGGCGGCGAACGAAGGTGGCGGCGGTGTCGCCATTGGATTTGCGGTGCGCGGTCATCATGGGTCCTCGCTTTAGATTTCGCTGTCGCCGTCATGCCCCGCGAAGGCGGGGCATCCAGTAAACGCAGGCGTCACGGCTTGAGCCGAGAAGCCGCGGCGTACTGGATCACCCGCCCCAGTGCGCAGTGCGCACAAGGCGGGTGATGACACCGAATATGAGGTCAGAGTTCGCTTCATCTCACGCCGTATGTGCCTTGTAGGCGGCCTCATCCATGAGGCCGCCGAGCTCGCTCTTGTCGGCAATTCTGATCTTGAAGAACCACGCCTTGCCTTGCGCGTCCGAGTTCACCAGCGCCGGCTCGGCGGCGAGCGCGTCGTTGGTCTCGAGCACTTCGCCCGTAACAGGCGCGTAGACGTCGGAGGCGGCCTTCACCGACTCCACGACGGCGGCGGCTTCGGCCTTCTTCAGCGCACGGCCGGCTTTGGGCAGCTCGACGAACACGACGTCGCCGAGCTGGGACTGCGCGTAGTCGGTGATGCCGACGGTGGCGACGTCGCCGTCGATGGCCAGCCATTCGTGGTCGGAGGTGTACAGCGTCGTGGTCATTGTCTTGTCCTCAGCGTTTGTAGGTGTTTTTCACGAAAGGCATGGCGGCGACCGTGAGCGGCAGCCGCTGGCCGCGCACCTCGGCGAACAGTTTTGTATCGAGCGCGCTCGATGCCGTGGGCACGTAGCCCATCGCGACCGGCGCATTCAGGCTCGGGCCGAAGCCGCCCGAGGTGACCTTTCCGATCGGCTCGCCGCCGGCGTCATCCGCAAACAGCAGCGCGCCCTCGCGCACCGGCGCGCGGCCTTCCGTACGCAGGCCGACGCGGCGGCGGCTTGCGCCGTTATCGAAATGAGCGAGGATCGCATCAGTGCCGGGAAAGCCGCCGGTGCGCGCGCCGCCGCTGCGGCGACTCTTCTGCACCGACCATTCCAGCGCGGCCTCGACCGGCGTGGTGGCGGTGTCGATGTCGTGGCCGTAGAGGCAGAGCCCGGCTTCCAGCCGCAGGCTGTCGCGGGCCCCTAAGCCGATCGGCATCACATCGGGATTGTCCAGCAGCGTTTTGGCGAGGCGCTCGGCATCGGCCGCGGGGACCGAAATCTCGAACCCGTCCTCGCCGGTGTAGCCGGAGCGCGAGACGAAGCAGTCGAGGCCGGCGACCTTGTGCGGGCCGGCATCCATGAACTTCATGGCGGGCGCCTCTGCACACAATTTCGCCAGCACCGCTTCCGCCTTCGGGCCCTGCAGCGCGATCAGGGCGCGGTCTTGAAGCGAATCGATGATGCAGTCGTCCGAGAGATGCGCGCGCAGATGCGCCTCGTCCGCTTCCTTGCAGGCGGCGTTGACGACCAGGAACAGGTGATCGCCGAAATTGGCGACCATCAGATCGTCGAGAATGCCGCCGTCCGGATTGGTGAACTGGGCATAGCGCTGCCGTCCCGGGGCGATCGCCACGATATCCTGCGGCACCAGCCGTTCCAGCGCGCGGGCGGCGTCCTCGACCTTGCCCGACTTCGGCCGGAGCGCGAGCTGGCCCATATGGGAGACGTCGAACAGGCCGGCGGAGGAACGGGTATGGAGGTGCTCTTTCAGGACGCCCGCGGGGTACTGAACGGGCATGTCATAGCCCGCGAACGGCACCATCTTGCCGCCGAGGGAGACATGAAGCCCGTGAAGGGGCGTACGTTTGAGGGAATCTTGGTCGTGGCGCGCAAGCATTACGGGGCCCTCGGCGGTTCCCCGGGGACGATTCCCCGATGGACACCAGTCGAAGCCCCATCTGTCGCTGTGCCTGAGAGTATTATCCCGTCGGCGGACGCAGTCCGGGCCAACCCTTATGAAAAGGTATTTGCCCGTCGGCGCCTCTTTCCAGATGTCGTCAAAGCCACGCGGTCCTTTTGCCTGAGAGTTTCCGGGGCGGTTGCTCCTTCGGCGCCGGCACCAAAGCCGGTCTCTCCCGACGTGGCCGTACGATACAGATGGGTACAGACCACAGGCCGGCCAAGCCTGTCAACGCGCACCTGGCGGCTTTCAACGGGATTGCAAACGGGATTGCGCGCCTGCGGCAACTCACTGATCTCCTTGCACAGTTTCTGGACAGCGCAGCTGGCCTTGTCTAAAAGCGCTTTGACCCGCAGATATCAGCCCAAATGCCCGGTTTGGATGGCGTATCGCGGGTCCAAGCACACCCGATTGGATGAACATGAGCGGCGTCAACGAGATCAGGTCGACCTTTCTGAACTTCTTTGCCGAGAACGGCCACGAGATCGTGTCGTCCTCGCCATTGGTGCCGCGCAACGATCCCACGCTGATGTTCACCAATGCCGGCATGGTGCAGTTCAAGAACGTCTTCACCGGCGTCGAGAAGCGGCCCTATCAGCGCGCCACCACGTCGCAGAAATGCGTGCGCGCCGGCGGCAAGCACAACGACCTCGACAATGTCGGCTACACCGCGCGCCATCTCACCTTCTTCGAGATGCTCGGCAATTTCTCGTTCGGCGACTATTTCAAGGAGCGCGCGATCGAGCTGGCCTGGACCCTGATCACGCGGGAGTTCGGGCTCAAGAAGGACAAGCTGCTCGTCACCGTCTACCACACCGACGACGAGGCGGCCGGGCTGTGGAAGAAGATCGCGGGCTTCTCCGACGACCGCATCATCCGCATCCCGACCTCGGACAATTTCTGGGCGATGGGCGACACCGGGCCGTGCGGCCCGTGCTCGGAGATCTTCATCGACCGCGGCGACCACATCTGGGGCGGACCTCCGGGCTCGCCGGAAGAGGATGGCGATCGCTTCCTCGAATTCTGGAATCTCGTGTTCATGCAATACGAGCAGGTGACGAAGGAGGAGCGCGTGGATCTGCCGCGTCCCTCGATCGACACCGGCATGGGGCTGGAGCGCATGGCCAGCATCATGCAGGGCGTCGACAGCGTGTTCGAGACCGATCTGTTCCGCCATCTGATCGATGCGACGTCGTCGGCGCTCGGCGCCGGGCCGAACGAGCAGACCGTGGCCTCGTTCCGCGTCATTGCCGACCATTTGCGTTCCTCGGCCTTCCTGGTCGCGGATGGCGTGCTGCCCTCCAACGAGGGCCGCGGCTATGTGCTGCGCCGGATCATGCGCCGCGCGATGCGCCATGCGCAGCTGCTGGGTGCCAAAGAGCCGCTGATGCATCGCCTGGTCTGGGCGCTGGTCCGCGAGATGGGCCAGGCCTATCCCGACCTGATGCGCGCGGAGAATCTGATCGAGGAAACGCTGCGGCTGGAAGAGACCCGCTTCCGCAAGACGCTGGTGCGCGGCCTTGCCATCCTCGACGAGAAGAGCGCGTCCCTGAAGAAGGGCGACATGTTTGACGGCGACGTCGCCTTCACGCTGTACGACACCTACGGTTTCCCGCTCGACCTGACCCAGGACGCACTGAAATCGCGCGGCATCGGCGTCGACCAGGCCTCCTTCACCGACGCGATGGAGCGCCAGAAGGCCAAGGCGCGCGAGTCCTGGAAGGGTTCGGGCGAGGCGGCTTCCGAAGCGATCTGGTTCCCGCTGCGCGAGAAGCTCGGGGCCACCGAATTCCTCGGCTATGAGACCGAGAGTGCCGAAGGCGTGGTCTCCGCGCTGGTGAAGGACGGCCAGGAAACCGCGAGCCTCAAGGCCGGCGAGACCGGCGCGATCGTGCTCAACCAGACGCCGTTCTACGCGGAATCAGGCGGTCAGGTCGGCGACACCGGCGTGCTCAGCGGCGAGGGCGGCATCAAGTTCCGCGTCACCGACACGCAGAAGAAGCTCGGCGATCTCTTCGTTCACGTCGGCACCGTGGAGAGCGGCGAGCTGAAGCTCGGCACCGCGCTGCAGCTCGAGGTCGATCACGGCAGGCGTTCCTCGATCCGCGCGCACCATTCGGCAACGCATCTCATCCACGAGGCGCTGCGCCAGGTGCTCGGCGACCACATCGCCCAGCGCGGCTCGATGGTCGCGCCGGATCGTTTGCGTTTCGACTTCGTGCATCCGAAGCCGATCACGGCGGAAGAGCTTGCCCGCGTCGAGGACATCGCCAACGACGTGGTGCTGGAGAACGACGAAGTCACGACACGCGTGATGGGAGTCGATGAAGCGCGCGAGGCCGGCGCGCGCGCGCTGTTCGGCGAAAAGTATGGCGACGAGGTCCGCGTCGTCTCGATGGGCCGGACCGCGCGGGAGCGCGGCACCAACGCGCTCGGCTGGTCCGTCGAGCTCTGCGGCGGCACCCATGTGAAGCGCACCGGCGACATCGGCCTGATCACGCTGACCGGCGAGAGCGCGGTCGCCTCCGGCGTGCGCCGCATCGAGGCGCTGACCGGCAACTACGCGCGCAGGCACGCCAACGAGACCATGGCGCTGGCGAAGACCGCGGCCAACGAGCTGCGCACCTCGATCGACGACGTCCCGGCGCGCATCACAGCCCTGATGGAGGAGCGCAAGAAGCTCGAGCGCGAGCTCTCCGACGCCCGCAAGAAGCTCGCGATGGGCGGCGGTACATCCGTCGGGAACGGCGCAGCCGCAGGCGTGCGCGAGGTCGGCGACGTCAAGCTGATGGCGCGCGCGGTCGAGGGCATCGAGATGAAGGATCTCAAGAGCCTTGCGGACGACGGCAAGAAGCAGATCGGCTCCGGCGTGGTCGCCATCGTCGGCGTCACCGAGGACGGCAAGGCCGGGATCGTGGTCGGCGTCACCGCCGATCTCACCGCGCGCTTCAATGCCGTGAACCTGGTGCGCGTCGCCTCCGAGGCGCTCGGCGGCAAGGGCGGCGGCGGCCGGCCCGACATGGCGCAGGCTGGCGGTCCCGATGGCGCCAAGGCGCCCGAGGCGCTCGCGGCGATCGAAAAAGCGATGGCAGGCGCGTAAACGGCCATGCGCCTCGTTCCGCGAGGACGTGGCTCGGCCGATCCCAACCTAAGGGATCGCCTGTACGAATTGCTGGAGCACGATCCGCTCGCCTACTCGATCGGGTCGCGCTTCATCCAGGTGATCATCAGCGTCATCGTGCTCGACGTGGTCGCGATGATCCTCGCCTCGGTGCCGGAGCTCGACGCGCGGTTCGACACGCTGTTCAGCGCGGTCGCCGTCCTCGCCGTCATCGTGTTCGCGCTCGAATATCTGGCGCGGCTGTGGACCGTGGCGGGGCACACCCAGCGCAACGGCTCCGCGCTGTCCGACCGGCTCTCTTATGCCTTCTCCGCGCTCGGTATCATCGACCTCATGGCGTTCCTGCCGGCCGCGATCGTGCTGGCCACCGGCCGGCACGCGACGCTGGCTGGGCTCGGCGTGCTGCCGTTCTTCAAGCTGATCCGTTATTCGCCGGCGATGCGCTCGCTGCTCGCGGCCATCCATGCCGAGCGGCGTGCGCTGATCGGCTGCATCGTCATCCTGATCGGCGTGGTACTGACCTTCGCCTCGCTGCTCTACGCCATCGAGCGTGATGTGCAGCCCAGCAAGCTCGGCACCATTCCGGACGCGATGTGGTGGGCAATCGTGACGCTCGGCACCGTCGGCTATGGCGACGTCGTGCCGGTGACGCCGCTCGGCAAATTCGTCTCGGTGTTTGCGATCATCTCAGGTTTTGCCATGATCGCGCTGCCGGTCGCGATCATCTCGACCGCCTTTGCCGAGGAGGTGAGGCGGCGCGACTTCGTGGTGACCTGGGGCATGCTGGCGCGGGTGCCGTTGTTCTCGCATCTTTCGGCCGCGGAGATCGCCGACATCATGCGGCTGCTCCGCGCCCGCACCATCGAGCAGGGCGAGATATTGGTGCGCCGTGGCGATACCGCCTCGTCGATGTATTTCATCACTGCCGGCGAGGTCGAGATCACGCTGCCGAGCCAGCAGGTGCGGCTCGCCGACGGCACGTTCTTTGGCGAGATCGCGCTGCTGCACAAGACCAAACGCAGCGGTACGGTGACGGCGACGCGCAAGACGCGGCTGCTCGTGCTCGACGCCCAGGATTTTCACGCGCTGATCGAGCGCATGCCGACGCTCGCCGCCCACGTCCACCAGACCGCGAAGGCACGGCTCGAGGAGACCGGCGATCTTGCGGCGGCAGAATTGGCGCAGGCGGAGCGCGACGACACCGCCTCCTAAGCGGTCAGCCCTTCTTCAGGAAAATGTAGTCGGCCGAGTAGGGCGCGCTTTTGAATTCGCCGGCCTTGTCGCAAGAACCCTCGAGCTTGCCGCCGTGGGTGTTGATGCGCTGGACGGTGGTGACGGGCGTCAGCACGCCGCTGCCGCGGCGGGAGGCGACCTCCAGCTTGAGCCAGGGGATATCGGCGGCGGTTGCGCCCGGCGCGTTGCCGATGGCCTTGCTGGCCACGGCGCTGCCGTCGGCGAGTTCCCAGTTCGGGCCGGCATAGTGGCGGCCGACGGTCTTGCCCTCGGCGAGCAGCGTCGCCACCGGCTCGCGGAAGGCCCAGGCAAGCTTGCCGTCGGCGGCTGCCTTGCAGTCATAGACCTGCGCGCCTTCGGCATGGACGCTGAGCACGACGGTCTCGCCGGGGGCGGCGATGGCGTCGGGGAGCGGCTCCGCGGCGGCGGCCGGCCCGGCCAGGGCGGCCAGCAGCATCAGGCAGGGGACAGCGAACTTGACGATGGACATGGGTGGCCTCCGCGCAACGGTGTCAAAATGAATGGGCCGCGCCCAAGCGCGGCCCATAATGATGTCTAACCCCGATCAGGCAAAAATAATGCGCGGGCTTACGCCAACGCTTTCGTGAGGTTCTCTGCGACCTTGTCGAGGAAGCCGGTGGTCGAGAGCCAGCGCTGGTCGGCGCCGACCAGGAGCGCGAGGTCCTTGGTCATGTAGCCTTCCTCGACGGTGTCGACGCAGACCTTCTCCAACGTGCTCGCGAACTTGGCAAGCTCGGCATTGTTGTCGAGCTTGGCGCGATGCGACAGGCCGCGGGTCCAGGCGAAAATCGACGCGATCGAGTTGGTCGAGGTCTCCTTGCCCTTCTGGTGCTCGCGGTAATGGCGGGTCACCGTGCCGTGAGCGGCTTCGGCTTCCACGGTCTTGCCGTCGGGGGTGAGCAGCACCGAGGTCATCAGGCCGAGCGAGCCGTAGCCCTGCGCGACCGTATCGGACTGCACGTCGCCGTCGTAGTTCTTACAGGCCCAGACATAGCCGCCGGACCACTTCAGGGCCGAAGCCACCATGTCGTCGATCAGGCGGTGCTCGTAGGTCAGGCCCTTGGCCTCGAATTCCTTTTTGAACTCGCGGTCGTAGATGTCCTGGAAGATATCCTTGAAGCGGCCGTCATAGACCTTGAGGATGGTGTTCTTGGTCGAGAGGTAGACCGGGTAGTTGCGCAGCAGGCCGTAGTTCAGCGAGGCGCGTGCGAAGTCGATGATGGAGTCGTCGAGATTGTACATCTGCATCGCGACGCCGGACCCCGGGGTCTTGAACACTTCCTTCTCGATGACGGTGCCGTCCTCGCCGACGAACTTCATCGTCAGCGTGCCCTTGCCGGGGAACTTGATGTCGGTGGCGCGATACTGGTCGCCATAGGCGTGGCGGCCGATGATGATCGGCTTGGTCCAGCCGGGAACCAGGCGCGGCACATTCTTGCAGATGATCGGCTCGCGGAAGATCACGCCGCCGAGGATGTTGCGGATGGTGCCGTTCGGCGACTTCCACATCTGCTTGAGGTTGAACTCCTTCACCCGGGCCTCGTCCGGGGTGATAGTGGCGCACTTGACGCCGACGCCGACCTTCTTGATGGCTTCGGCGGCGTCGATGGTGACCTGATCGTTGGTCTCGTCGCGGTACTCCATGCCCAGGTCGAAATACAGCAGCTCGACATCAAGGTACGGGTTGATCAGCTTGTCCTTGATGTACTGCCAGATGATCCGGGTCATCTCGTCGCCATCGAGTTCGACGACGGGGTTGGACACCTTGATTTTTGCCATGATCGGGGAAGCCTCTTAGGAACGGCGCTTTGGCGCGCCACGGGAATATCCGCCGCCTCTTAGCACCGGACTGCAGCGGGCGAAAGCCAAGGGATTATGCACTTTTAGCTCATCCAGCTTGCCCAGATGGGGGGCGGGGCGGGCCCTGCCGCGGGGGCGAGCCTCAGGCTTCAGAAGAGATTCAAAAGTCGAATCCAACCCGTTATTTCCCTTGAGAATTTCGTCAGGACAGGCAAACGACAGGCGAACGGGCAGCCGGCCCCTTGGGCCGGCTTTGAATCAATTCCTGAAGAGCGCCTTGCCAAGGCCTTGAGAACCAGTGTGAAAGCGAAGCGAGATGTCGGGGACTGACAAGAGCAAGGCGGGCCTTTCCCTCGACGGTCCCATCGTGATCCTGGTCGAGCCGCAGCTTGGCGAAAACATCGGCATGGCCGCGCGCGCCATGGGCAATTTTGCGCTCAGCCGATTGCGCATCGTCAATCCTCGCGACGGCTGGCCCAATATCGCCGCGCAGCGCGCCGCGGCCGGCGCCGACTATATTCTGGAAGAGGTCGAATTGTTCGACACGGTCGGCGAGGCGGTCGCCGACCTCGATCTGCTGTTCGCCACCACCGCGCGTCCCCATGACCAGGCCAAGCCGGTGGTGGGGCCCGAGGCAGCCGCGGCCGAGATCTCGGGTCACGTCGCGACCGGGGGCAAGGCCGGCATCCTGTTCGGCCGCGAGCGCTGGGGGCTGACCAACGAGGAGGTTGGGCTCTCGAATCGCATCATCACCTTCCCGGTCAATCCGGGCTTTGCCTCGCTCAACCTCGCCCAGGCCGTGCTGCTGGTTGGCTATGAATGGTTCAAGCGGGCAACGTCAGGCGAGCTGCCGCACAGCATGCCCGAGCGGTCCGAGCGCGCCTCGCAGCACCAGATGCAGGCCTTCTTCGACAACCTCATCCGCGAGCTCGACCGGGTCGAATTCCTGCGCCCGGCCGAGAAGCGCGACACCATGCTGGTCAACCTGCGCAACATCTTCAGCCGGATGGAGCCGACCAAGCAGGACATGCACACCCTGCATGGTGTGGTGATGGCGATCGCGGAAGGGCGCAAGGGCCCGGCCAAGGGCGGCGTGCTCGACGGCGAGCAGGCCACGCGCCTGCGCGCGTTGCTGGCCGAGCACGGCCAGGGCGGCGGCGTACCCGACAGCGGATCGACCGTGCGCGGCCTCGCCCGCCTGCTCCGCCGCAACCCGACCGATGCCGAGCGCCTGCTCTGGCAGGCCCTGACCCGCGACCGCCGCTTCGCAGGAGGGTTCAAGCGCCAGACCCCGGTCGGCCGGCACATTCCCGATTTCGTCTCGTTCCCGCACCGGATCGCGATCGAGCTGGTCAACCCGGGCGAGGGCGAGACCATCGCGGCTGATCGTGCGGGTCGGCGGACGTGGCTGGAGGCGCGCGACTATCGCGTGCTGGAGATCCGGGCAGCGGACGTCGAGCGCGATCTCGAGGCGGAGCTGGTGCGGTTGCAGGGGATGATCGAGCAGAGCGCGTAGGCCGGAGCTCTCGTAGGGTGGGCAAAGGCGCGTAGCGCCGTGCCCACCATTTTGCCTTCGAGCGCGATGGTAGGCCCGCTTCGCTTTGCCCACCCTACGAGATCGCGCTTGTGGGGTGCGTTAGTCGTACTGCGTCAGGCGGCGCTTGCGACCGGGGCTTTTGGGCCGCTCTGCTGCAGCCGACGTAACGCCGCGAGGTTGGTCTCGACCGAGGCGAGGCAGCAACGCGATTTACCGCCTGACTTCGCCTCGTAAAGTGCTGCATCGGCGACCGCGAGCAATTCCTCGACTTCGGCGCCATGATCCGGCGACATCGCAATGCCGACGCTGGCGCCGACACCGGCGCGCACCTCGCCGCCGAGCTCATAGGAGACGGCAACCTCGCTGATGAGGCGGTATCCCGCCTCCTGGGCCATTTCGGCCGTGACGCCGTCGACGAGCACGACGAACTCGTCGCCACCCATCCGGGCGACCACCGCGCCGTCCGGCAGCGCCCGGCGCACGCGCCCGGCCACCGCTTTCAGCACCTCGTCGCCCGCCGCATGTCCGAACGTGTCGTTGACCGGTTTGAAGTCGTCGAGATCGAAGAACATCACAGCGAACCGTCGTTCGGCGTGGGCTCCAAGTCTGGCGCTGAGTGCCTCGACGAAGCCCGCGCGATTGAGCAGCCCCGTGAGTGCATCATGATGTGCGCGATGGCTGTTCTCGCGTTCGGCGCGCATGGTGGTGATCAGCATCCGATTGAGGCGGAAGGCGGCGGCCGTCATCGCGGCCAGATACATCGGCACCTGGAGGTAGACGATGTAGAACAGCGGCTCGCCGGCGAACGCAGCGCCGGGGATGATGGGACCGAGGCTCAGCAGGATCATGGTCCCGGCCAGCCGCGGCGCGCCGAAATTGCGGAAGCAGATGCCGCCAACCATCGCCGCCGCCGAGAGCGAGGCCAGCATGGCGACGACCCAGTCCCCGCTGGCCAGGCTGGCAACGACGCCAAATCCAACGCTGGCGCTCCAGGCGACCGCGAGCAGGAGATGAAGGTCGGTCGGCGTCGGGCAGTGGGCACGCGCCCTGCGATGCGCGCTGACGAGCACGGCGAGGCGGGTCAGGCAGATCGCGATCTCCATGACCAGCCAGACAATGAATGGTGCAGTCTGCTTGCGGCCAGCGATCACGGCGGCGACGGCAATGGTGTTGACGGCGCCGGCAGCAAAAACCGGCAGCGATCCATAGAGCTGGACAATGAGCGCGGCGCGGATGTCGTCGGGAACACCTAGCCCCGGCTCGGCGAGCCAGCGTGTCAGGCGCCAGCGTGGCGCACTGTAGAGTCCCTCGTCCGATTGCATTGCAGAGCGTCCCCGTATTCCGGGCGCCAACAACGATGACCACTCCTAACAAGCCTTTTAAGACAGCCATCGATTGCCGGGCGTGCTTGACGCAAGGTAAACCGTCGCAAGCGCGGCCGCGGGCGTGCAGGAGAATGCGGATTGGTGCAGGCCGAAGGTGCGGCGACGGATGTGTTGCGTGATTAGAGGTAGGTAGGGCAAAGCGACTTGTCCGCCGTAGCTCGAAGAGCGCAGGCGGAAGCATGCCCACCATGTCGCTCAACGGAGCTGAGACAGAAGTGGTGGGCACGGCGCTGTGCGCCTTTGCCCACCCTACGAAGTACGCCCGAGCTGCACCTCGCGCTCCACCGCAATCCATGTCGTCCTCGCCACGGCCAGCAGTCCCCCGGCTTCATCGTGGAGCGCGGCCTCGGCCATGCGCTTGCGGCCGTCGCGGCCGGTTGGCCAAGCCGTGATGACGCAGCGGTCTCCGGGGCGCGGCCGGGCTTCGATCCGTGCCGACATCCGGCCCAGCAGCAGTGGCGTCTTGTCGAAGGTCGCGCTCTGCTGATCGCAATTGCAGGCAAAGCCGGTGGGACAATCGAGCGCCGACCAGAGAAATTCTGACGCAACCAGGCCGTCCTCGGCGGCCAGATTCGAGTCCGGCGTCCAACTCGCCGCGAGAACGGCGTTGTGACGTCCGAGCGGGCCGGCGAAGATGCGCAGGCCGTCGCCTTTCGCTCTTGCGGGACCGCAGACGAAACAGTTCGGCAGCGGATGCTCGTGCGGCTTGAACAGCGCCAGCAATTCGGCTGCGCGTGCTTCCTGCAAACGGGCTGTCTCAAGGCGCGCAAGCTCGACGCTGGCCACCCGCGCGGTCGCGACGACCTTGGCGCCGTCACGAAGCTCCCATGTGCCGTCGGCGGTCGCGGCCGCATCGAGCGATTTGTCTAGAGGAGGCGGCGCGCGCAGCGTCACCTCGGCGCCGCCGGAAATGTGGCGGGCCAGCCGGCCGCAGACATAGCCGCCATTCCCGGAGTTCGGAGGACCGCAAAAGCGCTTGTCGATGATGATCTCGGTCATCGGTTCTGTCCTCTCTTCCTCGTCGGGCGCAGTCTACCTGATCTTGAGGACAATGCGTCCCAGAACCGCGCGATTGGCGACGGCGCGCATGGCGTCGCCGGCCTCCTCCAAAGGGAGGACGCGATCGATGTGCGGGCGGATCTTTCCGTCGGCCAGCAATTGCATCAGCGTGTCATTCATGCGCGCGGCCTCCGCGGAGAATTTCTCCGCCCAGGCGCCGACAAAGACGCCGATGATGGCGTAATTTTTCAGGAGAGGCAGGTTCATCGGGATCTGTGGAATCTCGCCGCCGGTGAAGCCGATCGGCATCAGCCGTCCGTCCCATCTCATCAGCCGGGCCATCTGCTCGAAGATCGCGCCGCCGACGTTGTCGAGACCGACATCGATGCCTTCTCCCGATGTGATCGACTTGATCCGGTCGCGCAGGTCTTCGCTGCGATAGTTGACGACTTCGCTCGCCCCGTAACGCCGCACCAGGGCGGCCTTGTCGTCGGAGCCGACGCCGGCGACGACGCGCAGGCCGAGATGACGGCCGAGGTCGACGGCGGCAAGGCCAACCCCGCCGGCTGCGCCGGTGAGGAACAGCGTTTCCCCGCGTTGTGCCCGTGCCCGCTCGACCAGCGCATAATAGGCCGTGCCGTAATTGTGCAGCACCGTCGCCCCGGCTTCGAACGCGACGCCATCAGGCAGCCGTACGCTCTTCGATTCCTTCACGATCATCCGTTCGGCGTAGCCGCCGGTCCAGGCACTGCACGCCACGCGATCGCCGGGTGCGAACATCGTGACCTTGTCGCCGACCACGACGACGACGCCGGAAGCTTCGGTGCCGGGCACGAAGGGCGTCGGCGGCCGCATCTGGTAGAGGCCCGAGACCAGCAACTGGTCCATGAAGCTCACGGACGCCGCATGGACGTCGATGAGAATCTCGTCGCCGGCAGGCCGCGGCGTCGCGATCTCACCGAGGCGCAGATCCGCAGGGCCAGTGAACGAATTGCACAGAACCGCTTTCATCGGGGCGCTCCGAAAATGCGCGGCAACAGCATCGGAACGCGCCGGCGATAGTCCTGGTAGGTCGCGCCGAACTCGGCGATCAAATCCCGCTCCTCGAACTGCAGGGCGACCAGGATGTAGGCCGTGTTCGCAATCGCGAACAGCAGATGGCCGGCGGTCATCTCGGGCGTCGCCCAGAACGCGAGCAGAAAGCCGAGCATGAGCGGATGCCGCACGATCTTGTAGAGCAGCGGCGTCCGGAAGGATTGACCTGATATCTCGGCTCCGCGCAACGCGACGAGAGCCTGGCGCAGGCCGAACAGATCGAAATGATCGATCATGTAGGTCGATGCGAACGCGATCAGCCAGCCGAGCCAATGTACGCCGGTCAGGAGCCACGCCGTAATGCCGCTGGCCTGCCAAATCGGCGTCGGGATCGGACGCCACTGCCAGAACAGCAGCACGAGGACCAGGCTGGAGAGCAGCACATAGGTGCTGCGCTGGCAGGCCACTGGAAGAAATTTGGCCGACCAGCGTTTGAAGGCCGGGCGCGCCATGACGCTGTGCTGGATGGCAAACAGGCTCATCAGCAGCAGGTTGACGACGATAGCCTCACCCAAATTCGCAGGCGCGCCGACGTCGATCGACGTGTCGATTGACTTGGGCACGACATAATTGCCGACGAAACCGAGCGCGTAGAGGAATGAAGCCGTGAAGACGGCGTAGCTCACGATGGCGTAGAGCAGGATTGCGAGGCGCGCGAACATGGTTTTTCCTATTGTGCCGATGGCGGCGGTGCCGCATTCAGGAGCCTGAACCGCTCGCTGGCGAGCGGGCTCGATCTGGCCTGACCGCTATCGCTGGACCGTCCCCTGCGCGTCCCCCGGGGGCGCCGACCGGGGAGGGAGGATCTCCATGACGGCCTTTTCGCTTGTCACGTTCGGGTTCCCCGAGGTCCATGCCGACGACCGCCCGATCAAGCTGGCCTTACGCAAGGGGCTAGCGCTGCTGGTCTATCTCGCGGAAGCCAAAGGCCCCGTCGCGCGCGACGTCATTGCCACGCTGCTATGGCCCGAGACTTCCCGCGAGACCAGCCTCGCGCGATTGCGGCGTCTGCTTCACCGCGTCGAGCTCACGCTCGGCCAGGCGGTTTTCGAGACCGACCGCACGAGCTTGCGTTGGTCTCCGGAGGTCGAGCTGAAGATCGACTCGCATCAGTTCGAGCGCGCCTGCGACCGCGGCGACTTTGAAGAGGCCTGCCGGATTTATCGCGGCGACTTCCTGGCGGGCTTTTCTCCGGACGACTGTCCTGAGTTCGACGATTGGGCGTTCTTTCGCCGCGAGGCGCTGCGGGGGCGGCTCGTGCAGGCGCTCGAGCGTCTGGTGCAGGACAGGAATGCCGCGGGCGATCATCTCGCCGCGACACTGCATGCGGGCCGTCTGGTCGAGCTCGATCCGCTCAGCGAGGTGTATGGCCGGCACCTGATCCGCAGCCTGCTGCTGGCGGGCGACCGAAGCGCGGCGGAACGGCATCACGCCGCACTAGCGCAGCGGCTTCGGGACGAGCTTGGGGTCGCGCCGGAAGCCGAGACCGAGGCGCTCATGAGCCGCGCGGCCGCGCCGCTGCGCGATGCTCTTCCAGCGACACGCTACGTGAAGGGCGCCGGCGTGCATCTGGCGTATCAGACCTACGGAAGTGGTCCGCTCGACATCCTGGTTATGCCCGGCTTCGTCTCGCATGTGGAGCGCGCCTGGGAGAACCCTGCGAGCCGGACGTTTCTGGCTTCATTGATGAGGCTTGGGCGGCTGATCGTTTTCGATCGCCGCGGCATCGGCCTGTCCGACCGGGTCGGATCGGCCCCCGGCATCGACGTCACCGCGGAAGACATCGGCACGGTGCTGCGGGCGGCGGACTCGCGCCGCGTCGTGTTGTTTGGCGCATCCGAATGCGGGCCGGCCTGCATCAAATTTGCGGTCGAGGAATCCCGCCATGTGGCCGGGCTCATTCTGTTCGGCGCACTGGCCAAGGGCTGCTGGTCGGAGGACTATCCGCACGCGCTGCGCGCCAGCCAGTATGACGCCTGGAGCAAGCACCTGATTGCGCAATGGGGCGGCCCGGTCGGGATCGAAGCCTTCGCGCCGAGCCTGGCCAATGATCCGCAGGCGCGCGCGTGGTGGGCGGGGCTGTTGCGCGCGGCGTCCAGTCCCGGCGGCATCTTTGCCGTGCTCGAGGCCTTTCGCGACGCCGACGTGCGACACCTTCTGGCGCGGATTGCGGTGCCGACGCTGGTGCTGCATCGTCGGGACGACAAGGCCGTGCGGATCGCGGCCGGGCGCGACATCGCGAGCCGGATCACCGGTGCGGAATTCGTTGAGCTCGACGGCAATGACCATTGGTTCTTTGCCGGCGATCAGCAGCCGGTGCTCGAGGCGATCAAGCGGTTCACGGAGGCTTTACCGCGTGAGGGGAGGTCGAGGCGGTGACGCCTCAAGCCTCATTTATTGGCACGTTTCGTGCCTCCCAAAGCGGCACAAACGACGTGACACGATGCCTGGCGAAGGGAGACCCCGACATGAAACGCGAAGACCTCACCGAAAAGCTGCTCGACATCAAGCGCGAGAACGGCTGGAGCTGGAAACACATCTGCGACAAGGTCGGCGGCTATTCCGAGGTGCTGATCGTCGGTGCGATTCTCGGCCAGATGAAGCTGACGAAACTGCAGGCCGCCAATGCCGGCGAGCTGTTCGGCCTGTCGAAGGCCGAGACCGCGATGCTCAACGAGGTGCCGATGCGCGGCACCGGCACGCCGATGCCGCCGACCGATCCCCTGATCTATCGCTTCTACGAGATGGTGATGGTCAACGGTCCGGCGTGGAAGGCGCTGATCGAGGAGGAGTTCGGCGACGGCATCATGTCGGCGATCGACTTCGACATGGCAATGGAGCGCGTTGCCAACCCGAAGGGCGACCGCGTCAAGATCACCATGAGCGGCAAGTTTCTGCCGTACAAATATCACGGCGCCAGCGGCAATGTGCCGGAATACGGCTTCAAGGAGGGGTGAGGGACGCGAATGGCGAATCGCGAGTAGCGAATGGGGTTCATTCGCTACTCGCCGCTCCCTATTCGCCTATTTGCCCGCCTTCACCTCGGCCGCGGCCACGGCGATCAATTCGCTCATCTTGGCCCGAATCGCCTGTTCGGTGATGGCGACATTCTTGGCGGCGAAATCGGCCATGACCTTGCGCAGGACGTCGGCATCGCCGGCCTCCTCGAAATCGGCCGCGACCACTTCCTTGGCGTAGGCGGTGGCGGCCTCGCCGGTGATGCCGAGCTTCTCGGCGGCCCAAAGGCCGAGCAGCCGGTTGCGGCGGGCTTCCGCCTTGAATTTCTGCTCCTCGTCGAGGGCGAACTTCTTCTCGAAGCCTTCCTCGCGCTTGTCCAAACTGCTCATGCCTTTTTCCAATTCCCTGCTGACTGGATCCGGTGGCCGTCGTTGCGACGGCCCCGGCGCATGCCTAGATAGGGGGCACGAATCGGCAAAACAACGAGCCGTTAAGCCGCAGGCAAGACGGTATAAGTTGATGCCGGGCGGCCGGATCGATTGTGCTGGGACAGCCAATCGGATAGGTTGCCTGAAGGTTTGGTTCCCGTTCTGTTTCCAAGGGGTTATAGACGGGTTCCCAGCCGTTCACGGCAGCTCCGCTGTGGGTCGTAGCCTGGTAACCGGAGCACACCAAATACATGGATTTCAACAAAACACGGTACATCCCCATGAGCCGTCGGCGTCGTATTTATGAAGGCAAGGCAAAGGTTCTTTACGAAGGCCCGGAGCCCGGTACCCTGATCCAGCACTTCAAGGATGACGCCACCGCGTTCAATGCGAAAAAGCATCAGGTGATCGAGGGCAAGGGTGTCCTCAACAACCGGATCTCGGAGTACCTGTTTCAGCACCTCAACGACATCGGGGTGCCGACCCATTTCATCCGCCGCCTCAACATGCGCGAACAATTGATTCGCGAGGTCGAGATCGTGCCGCTGGAAGTGGTGGTGCGGAACGTTGCCGCCGGCTCGCTGTCGCAGCGCCTCGGCATCGAGGAGGGCACGCAGCTGCCCCGTTCGATCATCGAATTCTACTACAAGAACGACCAGCTCAACGACCCCATGGTGTCGGAAGAGCACATCACCGCCTTCGGCTGGGCCACGCCGCAGGAGATCGACGACATCATGGCGCTCGCCATCCGTGTCAACGACTTCCTCACCGGCCTCTTCCTCGGCATCGGCATCCGCCTCGTCGACTTCAAGATGGAGTGCGGCCGGCTGTTCGAGAACGAGATGATGCGGATCATCGTCGCCGACGAGATCTCGCCGGATAGCTGCCGTCTGTGGGACATCAAGTCGAACGAGAAGCTCGACAAGGACCGTTTCCGCAGGGACCTCGGCGGCCTGCTCGAGGCTTACACCGAAGTCGCAAAACGCCTCGGCATCCTCATGGAGAATGAGCGTCCGCAGGGCACTGGCCCGGTGCTGGTGAAGAGCTAAGAGGGATTTGACGTGAAGGCACGTGTTACCGTTACCCTGAAGACGGGCATCCTCGATCCTCAGGGCAAGGCCATCGAAGGCGCGCTGAAGTCGCTCGGCGTCGACGGCGTCGCCAGCGTCCGCCAGGGCAAGGTGTTCGACATCGAGCTTGCCGTCGCCGACAAGGCCAAGGCCGAAGCGGCGCTGAAGGAGGCCGCCGACAAGCTGTTGGCGAACACCGTGATCGAGAACTATCGCGTCGAGATCGTCTAACCCGCGCGGCGCTTCACAGCCATCCGACGCGGTGGAAGCGCCAGTACAACCCGAGGCAGGCGAGGGCCATCGTCCCCATGACGACGAAATAGCTGTACTCCCATTGCAACTCGGGGATGTACTTGAAGTTCATCCCGTAGATGCCTGCGACTGCGGTGGGCACGGCGAGGATCGCCAGCCACGAGGCGAGCTTCTTGGAGACCGCGGTCTCCTGCGCCTGTCCGACCAGCAGGCTCGCCTCGAAGGCGAAGGCCAGCACCTCGCGCATGGAATCGATGCGCTCCTGGATGTTCCTGACGTGGTCGGTGACGTCGCGGAACAGCGGCTGCATCGTCGCGCGCACCATCGCAAGTTCGTCATGCTCGAGGCGGCGGCAGACTTCCACCAGCGGGCCGATCGCGGTCCTGAGCCGCAACAGGTCGCGGCGCAGCATGTAGAGCCGCTCGATCTGCGCCTTGCTGATCGGCTTGGAGAGCACGTCGTCCTCGATGCCCTCGACCTCCTCGTGGATGCTCTCCAGCACGGGCGAGTAGTTGTCGACGATGAAATCGAGGATGGCGTAGAGGATGTAGTCCTCGCCGCGCGCCAGCGCCCGTGGGCAGCTTTCGCAGCGTTCGCGCACCGGCGTGTAGGATGTCGAGGCGCCATGGCGCACCGAGACCAGATAGCCTTCGCCGACGAAGATGTGCGTCTCGCCGAAGGCGATCCGGCCCTCGAGCAGTTGCGCGGTCCGCGCCACGATGAACAGGGCCTCGCCATATTGCTCGATCTTCGGCCGCTGATGGGCGTTGTTGGCGTCCTCGATGGCAAGGTCGTGCAGGTCGAACTGCTTCTGCACGGCGCCGAGCAGCGCCATGTCAGGCTCGTGCAGCCCGATCCACACCACGTGGCCGGGCTTGGCCCGCCAGCTCGAGGCCTCGCTGATGGCGATATTGGCGACACGCCGGCCGTCGACATAGGCGCCGGCAGCGATGACGCCCTGAGTGGACACCGGTTCGGAGAGGGAGGCGGGCAGCGACGGGACGTTCATGGCTTCAATCCCGGGCAAAATCGTCAGGCAAAATTGCCGTGGCTATGGCCTGTGTACAAGGCCGCCCGGCGAGGCTAGCACTGGTAAAATCCCCGTCAAATGGCTATGTCTCCTGACGAATTGGCCCTTTGGCCAGCCCGATTCCCATCACCGTCGGAACCCGAACCATGAAAGCCGCCATCCTCGTCTTTCCCGGAATCAACCGCGAGCGCGACATGGCGCGCGCATTGAGGCTGATCTCCGGCAGCGAGCCCGCGATGGTCTGGCACGCCGAGACGTCGCTGCCCGCGGGCACCGACCTCGTCGTGGTGCCCGGCGGCTTCTCGTACGGCGACTATCTGCGCTGCGGCGCGATTGCGGCGCGGTCGCCGGTGATGGACGCGGTGCGCGACTATGCGGCCAAGGGCGGTCTCGTGCTCGGCGTCTGCAATGGTTTTCAGATCCTCTGCGAGTCCGGCCTGCTGCCCGGCGTCCTGATGCGTAACGCACGGCTGAAATTCATCTGTCACGACGTGCATCTGCGCGTCGAACGCTCCGACACGCCGTTCACCCGCGGCTACAATGCGGGCCAGGTGATCCGCGTGCCGGTGGCGCATGGCGAGGGCAATTACGAGGCGGACGAAGAGACCATCAAGCGGCTCGAAGGCGAGGGGCGGGTGCTCTATCGCTACTGCTCGGCCGAGGGCGTGGTCGACGAGGCCCATAACATCAACGGCGCGGCGCAATCCATCGCCGGAATCGTCAACGACAGGGGCAACGTGCTCGGCATGATGCCGCACCCGGAGAACCACGTCGAAGACATCATGGGCTGCACCGATGGCCGCGGCCTGTTCGCCGGCCTCACTGCCCATCTGGAAAAGGCCGCGTGATCTCGTTCGTGGGGAAGCGGGCTCTCGCCGCGATCGCGGCGCTGTCGCTCGCGACATTTTCGCTCGCGACCGCCGCCTTCGCGCAGGATTTCCCCAAGCGCCCGATCACGATGATCGTGCCGTTCGCGGCCGGCGGCACGTCGGACGTGATCGCGCGCACGGTCGCCGAGCAAATGGGCATCGCGCTCGGCCAGACCATCGTGATCGAGAACGTCGCCGGTGCCGGCGGCTCGACCGCGCTGGCGCGCGCCTCCCGCGCCGAGCCTGACGGCTACACCATCGCTATCGGCAACGCCGGCACCAATGCCGCGACCTACACGATCTATCCAAAACTGCCGTTCACGCCTGAATCCTTCGTGCCGATCGCCATGGTGGCGAAGACGTTCGGCGTCATCGCGCTGCGCAAGGATTTCCCGGCGAAGGACCTGAAAGAGTTCATCGCCTACGCCAAGGCCAACCCGGGCAAGATCAATCTCGGCCACGCCGGCGTCGGCTCGTCGAATTACCTCATTTGCAAGAGCTTTGTGACGGCCGCCGGGGTCGACGCAACACTGGTCGGCTATCGCGGTGCGGCGCCCGCACTCACGGATGCGATCGGCAGCCAGATCGACGGCGTCTGCGACGCCGCGGCCTCCGTCTCGCAGTCGATCGGCGACAAGCTAGTGAGGGGCCTGGTGGTTGGCTCGACCGTGCGGCTGGCCACGCTGCCCGATCTGCCGACGTCTGCCGAGGCAGGCCTGCCGGACTTCGAGGCGCAGGGCTGGAACGGCCTGTTCGCGCCGAAGGGCACGCCGCCGGCCATCATCGCCAAGCTGAACGCGGCTGCGCGCACGGCGGTGGAAACCGACGCGTTGAAGAAGCGTTTTGCCGAGCTCTCGACCGTCGCGCCCGACCCCGACGAGCACACGCCCGAGGTTCTGCAAAAGCTCGTGACGCGCGACGTCGAGAAATACCGGAAGATGCTGGCCGACGACGCCAAGTAGCAGCCGCCCAAGTCATAGCAGGTCATAGCGGTTTTGGGCTTGCTGTCTCAAGAACCTCAATCGCGTTTGAGACGACTGACTCCTCGTCGCCATCAAGGTGCGCGCGTCCGGGGTCGCTGATTTCCGCGCGGGTGGAAGCAACTCAAAGTTGTTTGGCCGCGCGAGTTGCGATATCAGGAAGCGTGCGCTGTCGTTGTGCTCCCGGATGTCCCATGCCCGTCGCTTTGGTCGTTCTGCTGCTCGATATCACACTGATTTATCACGCGTCGCGAACCGGGCGGTTGCAGCCCTGGGCCTTCATCATCCTGATGGTGCCGCTGATCGGCGCGCTCGCCTATATCGCGGTCGAGCTCGTCCCTGAATGGTTTTCCAGCCCCGGTGCGCGACAGGCGCGTCAGCGCGTTGCCAATCGGCTCGATCCGGAGAAGCGTTATCGCGAGCTGTGCGACCGGCTGGCGGCCACCGACACCATCGCCAACCGTGCGGCGCTGGCCGAGGAATGCGCAAAGGTTGGCCGCTTCAGCGAGGCGGAGCAGCATTACGGTCACATCCTGAGCCTGCCGATGGGCCACGACCCCGCTTATGCCTTCGGCAAGGCGCAAGCCGAGTTTGCCGCCAAGCGTCCGGCCGATGCGCTGGCGACGCTGGACGATCTTCAGAAGCAATGGCCGGACTTCGATTCCGCCGATGCGCATCTGCTCTACGCCCGCGCACTCGCCGAGGTCGGCCGGCTCGACGAGGCGCTGGAGGAATATCACGCCGTCGCCGGCTATTTCCCGGGCGCCGAGGCGCGGGTGCGCTACGGCATGCTGCTCCAGATGGTCGGCCGCAGCGCCGAGGCGCGCGTGGTCTTCAACGAACTCCTGATCCAGATGCGGCGCGCGCCCAAATATCTGCGCGAGGCGCAGGCCGAGTGGCTCTCGATCGCCGAGAAGCAGATTTCGACCTGAGCGGTCTTATTGTTTGAGCATGATCTCATCGGAAAACTGCTGCGCACTTTTCCGGATCATGCTTTGCGCAGCTTCAGCCGTTCCGCCGGCACCGTCATGGCGGCGACGCCGGCCATGACCAGCAGAAGTCCCAGCGCGAGGTTCGACGGCACGCTCTCGCCGAGCAGCAGCACGGACAATCCGACGCCGATCGGAATGCGCAGATAGCCTTGTGCGTTCGTGGTCAGCGTGCCGAGCCGGCCGAGGCAGACGTAGAACAGCATCAATCCCAGCGCGCTGGAGACGATGCCCATGACGATGGTGGCGACGATCGCCGTCGGCGTCGGGTGCAGCGTCCAGGGCTGGTCGATGATGAGCGCGGGCGGCAGCAGCATGAGGCCACCGAACAGCAGCGAGCCGGTTGCGACCACCATCGGATCGTATTCGGAGAGCCGCAGGCCAAAGATCGTCGCGCAGGCAAAGGAGATGGTGGCGAGCAGGATCGCGATCTCCGCCACGATCTCGCTGCCGAAGCCGCGCAGCGCGTCGAGACCGACGATGGCGATGGTGCCGGCGAGACCCAGGATCGCGCCCGCGAGCTTCAAAAGCGTTGCCGGCTCGTGCCGTGTGATCAGCGACGTGATCAGGAAGGCGAAAATCGGCGTCGTCGAGGCCAGCACCACCGTGTTCGAGGCCGGTACATATTGTTGCGACCAGGTAATGATCAGGAACGGGAAGGTCGAATTGATCAGCTGCTGGGTCGCAAACAGCTTCCAGGCCTTCACGTCGGTCGGCAGCTTGACGCCGCGCATCCACAGGATGGCAAACAGGAAGGCGAACGCGATCAGCGAGCGCGCCGAGATGAAGGTGATGGGCGGGATCGTGGGAAGCGCGAGCTTGGCCAGCGGATAGGTCGAGCTCCAGCAGCAGGCGAGCGCGAACAGCAGCGCATAGTCGCGCCAGTTACGGGCGCCGACGGCGGTCATGGATGGCAATGGCGCTGACGCGGAGGGCGCTGTGTGGCCCGATCCGGATGTGCTCTGCGGCACCTTGTTCTTGCTCCCTCGCGCAAAAGCGCTTTCAGCAAGTCTGGGCGAGGGGGCGCGAAAAGGGAAGGCGTCGAGCTATGCGTTTGGCTGGAGTGCGGGCTTCCGCTTCACCCGCTTGATCGTGCCGGAGAAGGTAAACAGCGGCCGCCCGGCCGAGGTTAGCTTGCCCCGCAGGAAGATCAGCGAGCCGCCGGCGCGGGACACTTCGCCGACGCATTCGACCAGCTCGCCCTCGCGGGCCGCGTCGAGGAAATCACAGGCGAAATTCGTCGTCACGGCCGGGCCATCCAGCTCATGGGTGGCGATCGCGAACAGGCAATAGTCGGCGAAGGCCATGAAGCAGCCGCCATGGACGTTCCCGGAGCCGTTGAGGTGCTTTTTCTCGACCCGGAACGCCGAGCGGACGCTGCCGTCGTCCTCGATTTTGTGCCAGAACGGGCCGATATGGCTCTCAAAACTGTCGCGAATCCAGGTCCGCCAGCCCGTGAACTCGCCATCGGTGGCGACGTGCAGGTCCGGGCGGCGGGTGGAGGGGACTTTGGTCAATTCGTGCAAGGAAATGGGCCTTCAATTACGGGTCTTTAGTCCTTAAATCCGATCCGTCAGCGCCTTGCAATTCCCGTTCCCGCCGACCGCCTGCCCGCAAAACGTGGGACAGCGGGAAAATGCGCCATAAAGGGCTTTTCGTAGGCCCCCGATCTTCCTAAGAACGGCAAAACGCCGCCGAAAGCCCCGAATCCATGAAGAACGAACCCAAGATCACCCCCGAACTGGTTGCCGCCCACGGGCTCAAGCCCGACGAGTACGAGCGCATCCTGAAGCTGATCGGGCGGGAGCCGACCTTCACCGAGCTCGGCATCTTCTCGGCGATGTGGAACGAGCACTGCTCGTACAAATCCTCGCGCATCCATCTGCGCGGCCTGCCGACCAAGGCGCCCTGGGTGATCCAGGGACCCGGCGAGAATGCCGGCGTGATCGATATCGGCGACGGCCAGGCCGTGGTCTTCAAGATGGAGAGCCACAACCACCCGAGCTACATCGAGCCCTACCAGGGTGCGACCACCGGCGTCGGTGGCATTCTGCGCGACGTCTTCACCATGGGCGCGCGGCCCATCGCCTGCCTCAATGCGCTGAGCTTCGGCGCGCCCGAGCATGCCAGGACGCGGCATCTCGTCTCCGGCGTAGTGGCCGGCGTCGGCGGCTATGGCAATTCCTTCGGCGTGCCGACGGTCGGCGGCCAGGTGCGCTTTCACACCCGCTATGACGGCAACATCCTCGTCAACGCAATGGCCGTGGGCCTCGCCGACGCCGACAAGATCTTCTATGCGGCCGCCTCCGGCGTGAACATGCCGATCGTCTATCTCGGCTCCAAGACCGGCCGCGACGGCATCCACGGCGCCTCGATGGCCTCGGCCGAGTTCGACGACAAGTCCGAGGAGAAGCGCCCGACCGTGCAGGTCGGCGATCCCTTCGCCGAAAAACTGCTGCTGGAAGCCTGCCTCGAGATCATGGAGAAGGGCTGCGTCATCGCGATCCAGGACATGGGCGCGGCCGGCCTGACCTGCTCGGCGGTCGAGATGGGCGCGAAGGGCGACCTCGGCGTCGACCTCGATCTCGACGCGGTGCCGACGCGCGAGACCGGCATGAGCGCCTACGAGATGATGCTCTCGGAAAGCCAGGAGCGCATGCTCATGGTGCTCAAGCCCGAGAAGGAGAAGGAAGCCGAGGCCATCTTCAAGAAGTGGGGTCTCGACTTTGCCGTCGTCGGCTACACCACCCCGAGCAAGCGCTTCGTCGTCAAGCATGGCGGCGACGTGATGGCCGATCTGCCGATCAAGGAGCTCGGCGACGAGGCGCCGCTCTACGACCGTCCGCACGTTCCCTCCGCCGCGCTGCCTGTGGTGCACGCGCGCGAGGTGCCGGCGCCGATGGGCGTCGGTGCCGCGCTGGAGAAGCTGATCGGCACGCCCGACATGTGCAGCAAGCGCTGGGTCTGGGAGCAGTACGACCACGTCATCCTCGGCAACACCTTGCAGCGTCCCGGCGGCGATGCCGCCGTGGTGCGCGTGCAGGACGGGCCGAAGGGGCTGGCGCTGACCGTCGACGTCACGCCGCGCTATTGCGAAGCTGACCCGTTCGAGGGCGGCAAGCAGGCGGTGGCGGAAGCCTGGCGCAACATCACCGCGGTCGGCGGCAAGCCGCTCGCGATCACCGACAATCTCAATTTCGGCAATCCTGAACGGCCGGAGATCATGGGCCAGTTTGTCGGCTGCCTGAAGGGCATCTCGGAGGCCTGCCGCACGCTCGACTTCCCGGTCGTGTCCGGCAACGTCTCGCTCTACAACGAGACCAACGGCCGCGCGATCCTGCCGACACCTTCGATCGGCGGAGTCGGCCTGCTCGACGATTTCACCAAGTCCGCTTCGCTGGCCTTCAAGGCCGAGGGCGAGGCGATCCTCCTGGTCGGCGAAACCCACGGCTGGCTCGGCCAGTCGGTCTACCTGCGCGACATCTGCGGTCGCGAGGAGGGCGCGCCGCCGCCGGTCGACCTCGCGGCCGAGAAGCGCAACGGCGACTGCGTGCGCGGCATGATCCATGCGGGCACTGCGACCGCGGTGCACGATCTCTCTGACGGTGGCCTGCTGATCGCGCTCGCCGAGATGGCAATGGCCAGCGGCATCGGCGCAAAATTGCTGGCGGCGCCGACGTCGCTCGTCTCGCAGGCCTATTGGTTCGGCGAGGACCAGGCGCGCTATCTCGTCACCGTGCCGGAAGCGGAAGCCGGCCGCGTGCTGGCCAAGATGCGCGGCTGCGAGGTGCCCTGCGTGCGCATCGGCACCACCGGCGGCGATGCAATCGCGATCGCGGGCGAGGCGCCGGTCACGATCGATAGCCTGCGGAAATCGTTCGAGCGCTGGCTGCCGGAGTATATGAGCGGGAAGGCGGCGTAAGGCGCTGTCTCCGTCATTGCGAGCGCAGCGAAGCAATCCAGAGTCTCCCCGTTGAGGCAGTCTGGATTGCTTCGTCGCAAGAGCTCCTCGCAATGACAGGCGGAGAGACCTCGGCCTCACAAAACGTGCGACGCGCCCGGAATCTTCCGCAACATTGCCGTCAGTCCCCAGCTCAGCAACACCGTGAGCACGAAGCCGATCGCGGCCTTGAAGATCGCAGGCCACGAGTAGTCGAACAGCACATACTGGATCCACAGCGCGATCGGGTAGTGCACCAGGAACATGCCGTAGGCGTCCGCCTGCATGCGGTCGAGCAGGTTCGGCCCCGGCGACTTCTGGTGCAGGAAGAAGGCGAGGATCGCGAGCAGGATCGCGGCCGAGAACAGCACGACGAACGTGCCGTAGATCGCCTGATACCAGTCCGGCAGCACGTTGGGATTCCCGAGGATTGCGCGCTTGATGTAGATCATGCACCACATCAGGCAGTAGGGGACCAGCGTGGCGATCACCCACATCCATCGGTTCTTCGGCAACTGCCCCTCGGCGCTGAGGATACCGCGATCGAAGTTGGCGGCACCGACGCTGACGCCAATGAAGAAATAGGCGAAGTAGAGCAGGACGCGGCTCGCCTGCACCGAAAACGGTCCGAACTCGAACCATTTGTTGGCGCCGAAATGGACCAGCGCGGGCACGTAGACGACGGCGGTGACGACAGCGAGCAGCAGCCAGAACACGGCCGGCTGCTCAAATCCGCGCACCGAAACGCGGTTGACCGGATCGACCAGGTGGGTTGAGACCCGGTAGAGCAGGCTCGCAGTCAGGTCGAACGCCAGCAGCACCCACACGAACCAGATCGGCCCGCTCGGCCACGGCCCGACGGTGATCGTCTTCCACCAGAACGAAGCGAAGGTCTGCTCGGGATCGTGCCGCAGCGCGATCGCGTAATAGGCGAGCGGGATGACCGTGAAGGCCGCGATCACGAACGGCAGCCCGAGCCGCAACAGGCGGTCGCGCAGGAAAACCTGTGGCGCCTTGCGCGCGATGCCGGACCACGTGAACAGTCCCGACAGGAAGAAGAACATCGCCATGAAGAAGCTGTCGGTGCAGAGCACGACGACGTCGAAGCCGATCCAGGACGCCGGGTCGGTGTGACCGAAATAGGTGTAGGGAATGACCGCGTGGTGCAGCAGCACCACCAGCGTGAGGAAGGTGCGGGTCCGATCGAGCGACAGATTGCGCGTCTTGGCTTTCGGCGCGGCGTGCGCCTCCGCGCCGATCGTCGCGGAATGTGACATCGTCATCATGGTCGCCCCGATTGCGCTCCTGCCCTGGCCGGACTGTGCCGCCGGGAACCGGATTCAGCAAGCGCCGTTTGTGCCGCGCCTTGCCCGCGGAGCGCCCTCAGGAACCAGTTCCGCGCAGCGAAGTTAGCGTTCGCGAATAGGTTGAGGGCCGCAAAACATGCGGCATTTTAGTCGGAGTTGGTTATGACGATCCTGAAATGGGCGCTGATCTTTCTCTTGATCTCGATCGTGGCCGGCGTGCTCGGCTTCACCGGCCTCTCGGCCGCCTCGGCCGATGTCGCCCGCTTCCTGTTCTATATCTTCGTCGTGATCTTCCTGGTGCTGCTGGTACTGGGGCTCACGATCTTCAGGGCGTAGCCGGGCTGCCGCTCGAATCGCGGGGCCGAGGCGCCGGCCCTCAATTGCCTGCGAATGGCATGACGCGGGCCATCAGCTCGGCCAGGAACTCATCAGGACGATCGAACGGAATGAAATGATCGCCGCCGCGAACCCACACAAATTCCTTATGCGGGGCCGTGATCTCCTTGAAATATTGCTCGGCGGGTTCGCCCGGCGTCACGCCGTCCGCGTCGCCCTCGATGAAGAACATGGGGATCGAAGATCTGAATCCCATCGAGGCCATGTCGCTCTGAAACATCGGCCCGTTCCGTCCGGTCAGATACTTGGCCGAGAAGGCAACGCCCTTGCGCCAGTTGTACAAGTCGAGCAGCGAGACATCCGGCATGAAGAGCGGCGGGATGGGGCCGGCGAACTGGAAGCCACCGGCGGGCGGCAGACCCAGCGCGTTGCTCCATTTGTCCGCAATCAGGCGATTTTCCGAGGTGAGGGTCGGCTGTGAAGCGATCGGCGCCAATTCCGCCAGGGCTTCGCCATTGTTGGCGGATGCCGCAAGCCGTTGCAGGCGCGCGATCGTGAGCTCGAATGCCTTCTCGAAGGTCGTCCTGCCAACCACCTGGCCCGTGCCGACATAGGCCGAGAACAGATCCGGGCGTTGCTTCACCATGTGAATTCCCAGGAACGAACCCCACGAATGCCCGACCAGGACGATCCTGTCCTTGTGCAGATGCGTGCGCAGATGCTCGGCCAGCTCGACGCCGTCCTGCGTCATGCGCTCCAGTGTCATGGTTGGCGCCAGCGTGTCTCCGGCGGCGCCATACGTGCGGCCGGTGCCTCGCTGGTCCCATTGCACGATGGTGAAGTGCTTTTCCCAGGGGCGCCAACCCGACGACATTGGCCAGCTGGACCCTCCGGGCCCGCCGTGGACGAACAGGAGGACCGGGTTATCCCGATCCTCGCCGCGGATTTGAATCCATTGCTTGATTCCGCCGATGTCGACGAACCCTCCCTCCTGCACGCCCTTCGGTGAGCGGATCGCGAGGGTTTCGGCAGCAAGATGCTGGCGATAGGCGCGAAAACCCAATCCGGCGGCGGCCACCACAATGAGGATACCGGCCACGCCCAGCAACGAGACCCCAATCAGTCTTGCGGCTTTGCGCGGCATCTTGAGCCTTGTGTCGACTGAGAGGAAGCGACCTGCGATCGCCTCCGGCGCGACGAGCCTACCCCACTTCCTCGATCTTCACCTTGTCCGGATAGAAGGCGAGATGGCCGGAAATCTCCGTCATCGCGGGGAAGGGCGTCTCGTAGGTCCAGATCGCGTTGTCGAGCGTCTTGCCGTCGGCCTTGACGCTGTAATAGCTCGCGTCCCCTTTGTAGGGGCAATGGGTGACGCGGTCGGTGCGCTCCAGCACCGCCATGTTGGCGTCCTCCCGCGGCACATATTGCACCGCCGGATATTTGGCCTCCTTCAAGATCAGTGCCTTGCTGGTCTCGGCGATCACGATGTCGCCGGCCGTGACGCGGACGCGTCGGGGATTCTGGGTAATGGTGATGGGGTGGTCGGGCCCTGGAAGCTTCATGATTTCACGCCTTTTCGATCAATCTTGCGCGCGCGGCACTTTGTCGTGCCTTTATCCGGATGGGATCAGGGATATAGTGCCGGAATGCGTGACGTAGAAGGCCGTTCACGCTAAGTTTGGCCCTGCCGGTCCGGGGACCCCGGCAAGCGATTCGAAGCCGAGACAGGAGCAAGACCCGAATGCCCATGGACGCCCACGATATCGAGGCGATGATCAAGGCAGCGATCCCCGATGCCGAGGTGACGATCCGTGACCTCGCCGGCGATGGCGACCACTATGCCGCGACCGTGATCTCGGAATCCTTCCGCGGCAAGTCCCGCGTCCAGCAGCACCAGATCGTCTATCAGTCCTTGCAAGGCCAGATGGGCGGCGTGCTGCATGCGCTGGCGCTGCAAACCGGGGTACCGGGGGCCTGATCTGATCGCGTGACGGGGGGATGACGATGGCTGCGGACAATCCTCGCGGCGCGATGTTTCGCGTCATCGCTCCGAACCAGCACAGCCGTGTCACCAATGCCGAGCTGTTCTTCGACCTCGTCTTCGTCTTCGCCGTCACGCAGGTCTCGCATACGCTGCTGCACCATTTCACCCCGCTCGGCGCGGTGCACGTCACGGTGCTGTTCCTCGCGGTGTGGTGGGTATGGGTCTACACAGCCTGGGTCACCAACTGGCTCAATCCCGAGCTGACCCCGGTCCGCATCCTGATCTTCCTGATGATGCTGGGCGGCCTCGTGCTGTCGACCACGATCCCGACCGCGTTCGAGGGGCGGGGCCTGTGGTTCGCGATCGCCTACGCGACCATGCAGGTCGGACGCACCGCCTTCTGGCTGTTCGCGACCCCGCGCCATCGAACGGCCGTCCGGCACAACGCGATCCGCATTCTGGTCTGGCTCTCTGGCTCCGCGATCTTCTGGATCCTCGGCGGTCTCGCCCATGACGAGGCGCGGCTGTGGTTCTGGATCGCGGCGCTCGCGATCGAATACGTCTCGCCCGCGGTGCGCTTCTGGGTCCCGAAGCTCGGCTTCTCGTCGGTGGAGGCCTGGGCCGTCGAGGGCGGCCACATGGCCGAGCGCTGCGCCGGCTTCATCATCATCGCACTCGGAGAAGCCGTCGTCGTCAACGGCGCCACCTTTGCCGAACTGGACTGGACCGCGGACAACATCCTCGCCTTCGTCTCGGCGCTGGCCGGGGCCATCGCGATGTGGTGGGTCTATTTCCACAAGGGCGCGGAGGCCGGCTCCGAGCGGCTCTCGAAATCCACCGAATCCGGCCGGCTGGCACGGATGGCCTATACCTATCTGCACATGCCGATCGTCGCCGGCATCATCCTGACCGCGGTGTCGGACGAGCTGGTGCTGAAGCATCCGACCGGCCATTCCGATATCAGGACCATCGTGAGCACGGTCGGTGGTCCCCTGGTGTTCC
Organism: Bradyrhizobium sp. P3_C3; assembly: GCF_056402655.1. NCBI lineage: Bacteria > Pseudomonadati > Pseudomonadota > Alphaproteobacteria > Hyphomicrobiales > Nitrobacteraceae > Bradyrhizobium > Bradyrhizobium sp. P3_C3. Next base: position 121,623 of record NZ_JBFUGY010000020.1, read on the forward strand.
TGGTCGGCACCATCCTGTTCAAGCACGCGATCCGCGGCTTCCTCCAGCTCTCCCACGGCATCGGCATCATCCTGCTACTGGTGCTGTGGTGGTTCGCCGCCGATCTCTCGCCGCTCTGGCTGTCGGTCGCGTCGACCGTGATCATGATCGTGGTCGCTGTGTGGGAGTCGATGTCGCTGGGGTCGAAGCCGGAGGAGGCAGAGCAGCATTGAATTTGGAGCGGTCTGAGCGAGCGCCTCGTCCTTCGAGACGACCGCTGCGCGGTCTCCTCAGGATGAGGCTAATCGGCATAGGCGCCCGCTGAAACTGCTGCCGCGCGCGCCGTCCTCATCCTGAGAAGCCCGCCGAAGGCGGGCGTCTCGAAGGATGCGCCGCAGGAAAACGCTTTGAAATACATAGCTCCCCGGACGGCCAGTCGAGCGGGAAGCGCCGGAGCCTCTACTCCGCCGCCTCCAGCGCGTGCACCGAAAACATCTTCGCCGCGTCCGTCCAGCTTTCGCGCACCTGCCAGCCCGCGCCCTGCGCCAGCGCAGCAAAACGCTCGAGGCTGTACTTGTAGCTGTTCTCGGTGTGGATGCTCTCGCCGGGGCGGAACGAGAAGCTGGTGCCGAGCAGGCGCACGGTCTGGCTCTTCTTGCTGATCAGATGCATCTCGATCCGGTGCCGCTCGCGGTTGTAGATCGCGCGATGGGTGAAGGCGGACAGGTCGAAATTGCCGCCGAGCTCGCGGTTGATGCGCACGAGCACATTGAGGTTGAAGCGGGCGGTGACGCCGGCGGCATCGTTGTAGGCGTCGTGGAGGACGCGCTCTTCTTTCTCGAGGTCGGCGCCGATGATCATCTGCGCGCCCTTGCCCAGGATCTTGCGGGCGCTCTTCAGGAAGGCCTGCGCCTCATGCGGCTCGAAATTTCCGATGGTCGAGCCGGGGAAGAAGCCGACCTTGGGCATCGATGCGACGGCCTTGGGCAACTCGAACGGCGTGGTGAAGTCGGCCGCCACCGGATAGATGGCGAGCGTCGGGAAGTCCCGCTTCAGGCCGTTCGCCTGCGCCTTCAGGAAGTCGCCGGAGATGTCGACGGGTACATAGGCTGCGAACTTGCAGTGATCGAGCAGCAGGCGGACTTTCGTGGTTGCTCCAGCGCCGAACTCGACCAGTGCCGCATGCTGCGGAATGATCTTCGCGATCTCGCTGCCGCGCTCCTTCAGGATCGCAAGCTCGGTGCGCGTCGGGTAATATTCCGGCAGGCGCGTGATTGCCTCGAACAGCTCCGAGCCGGTCGCGTCGTAGAAATATTTCGGCGACAGCTTTTTCGGCTGCTGCGAGAGGTCCTCGATGGCCTCGCGGGCGAAAGCGGTGGTCTGCTCGTCGGGGAGATGGGCTTCGGCCAAAGCGCTGGCGTGCACATTCATGATACTCTCCTGAACGCGCTGTCCGGCGCGCATTTATCGTCGGATGAAAACTAGACGTAATCGGCGAGCCGCAGTCCGGTGAACTGCCAGCGATGGTGCGGATAGAAGAAATTGCGATAGGTAATACGGCTGTGGCCCTCGGGAGTTGCAAGCGAGGAGCCGCGCAGCACCAGTTGGTTGATCATGAACTTGCCGTTGTACTCCCCGAGCGCGCCTTCGATGGCGCGGTAGCCGGGGTAGGGCGAATATGAAGACCGCGTCCACTGCCAGACAATGCCGAAGGCGTCGTTGAGCTGGCCGGCACGCGCAGCAACCTCCCATTCCATCTCGGTCGGCAGATGCTTCCCAGCCCAGCGCGCAAACGCATCGGCCTCGTAATAGCTGACGTGGCAGACCGGCGCGTCCGGATCGACCGGCTTGAGGCTGGCGAGCGTCATCATGTGCCACTGGCCGTCGATCTCGCGCCAATGGCCGGGGGCGTCCCAGCCTTCGTTGTTGGCGGTGGCAAAGCCGTCCATCAGCCACAGCGTTGCGGTCCGGTAGCCACCGTCGCGCATGAAGGCGAGCCACTCGGCGTTGGTGACGAGATTGCGTGCGACCCTGACCGGACCGACGAGGGCGCGATGCGCCGGCTTCTCATTGTCGAAATGAAAACTGTCGTCGACATGACCGACGGTGTGGATACCCTCGTTCAGCGTCAGCCAATCCTCACCCGCGCGTGTCGAAGCCGGGAAGCGCCAGTCCGGATCATAGGCCGGCGGGATCGGGTTCTGCGCGAAAGCATGCAGGATGTCGGTGAACATCAATTCCTGATGCTGCTGCTCGTGATTGAGCCCGACCTCGACGAGCGGCGCGATCTCGCGAAGCTTGTCCGGGCCGACCTCGCGGAAGAATTTGACGACAGCCGCATCGACATATGTTCGATAAGCGCCGACCTGATCGGCGCTGGGACGGGTGATGTCGCCGCGGTGATTGCGGGAATGACGCGGGCCGGCGCTGACGTAATAGGAATTGAACAGGAAAGCGAAATCAGGGTGGAAGGGCCGGTAGCCAGGGGCGTGCTCGCCGAGCAGAAATTGCTCCCAGAACCAGGTGGTATGGGCCCGATGCCATTTCGTGGGGCTCGCATCCGGCATGGATTGAATCTGTTGGTCTTCGGGCGACAGCGGCTCGGCCCGGCGCTCGGTCTCGTTGCGGACGGCGAGAAATGCCTCTTCCAGCCCCTGGGCGAGGCCGCGCGGGTCGGCCGACGGTGACGAAAGCGGCGGGGTGGCCGTAGCGGAGGCTGATTTCGTCACGTTTTTCTCCAGACAGGACAAGAGAACGTTGTTGGCGTTGCCCGGTTCCAAAACCTGGGTTCGTCCTAGATAGGGGCTCCGTTACGGTATGAAAGTCCTCCCCGGCGATGATATTCGTGGCATCATGTAATGGGGCCGGCGTGGCCTGGACCGGCCCCAAGGGCTGTTCGCCGCCATTTTACTTTGGATGCACAACGGTTTGGGCTACATATATAGGCAGGTATCGGGTTAAATCGGCTGAGCCGGCCCGGAGTGATTGTTGAGGGCTCCGCCCCAGAAGGACACGGATATGAGCATCGCGGAATTCATCGCCAACGAAGTCAAGTCGAACGACGTGGTTCTGTTCATGAAGGGAACGCCGCAGTTTCCGCAGTGCGGTTTCTCCGGCCAGGTCGTCCAGATCCTCGACCACATCGGCGTTGGTTATAAGGGCCTCAACGTCCTCGAATCCGCCGAACTGCGTAACGGCATCAAGGAATATTCGAACTGGCCGACCATTCCGCAGCTCTATGTGAAGGGCGAGTTCGTCGGCGGCTGCGACATCATCCGTGAGATGTTCCAGGCCGGCGAACTGCAGCAGCTGCTCTCCGAGAAGGGCGTCGCCGTCGCGGCCTGACACGTGACCCAGCTGACGCGCCGCATTGGCGGCGCCGAGCTCGAGGTTATCGTCGCTGACATCACGACACTCGGCGTTGACGCCATCGTCAACGCCGCAAATTCGTCTCTCCTTGGCGGAGGCGGCGTTGATGGCGCAATCCACGACGCTGCCGGTCCCGAGCTTCTGGCCGAGTGCCGGACGCTCGGGGGATGTCCGACCGGCGATGCCAAGATCACGAAGGGCTACCGTCTGCGCGCGCGACATGTGATCCACGCAGTCGGCCCCGTCTGGCACGGCGGCAGCCGCGGCGAGGCGGATTCGCTGCGTTCCTGTTATCGCCGTGCGCTTGAGCTCTCCCAGGCCAATAGACTGAACTCTCTAGCCTTCTCCGCGATCTCGACCGGGGTATATCGCTTTCCGGCCGACCAGGCCGCGAAGATTGCGGTCCACACGACCATTGAAGCCCTGCCGGCTACGCCGCTGGTCACCCACGTCATATTCTGTTGTTTCTCGGAGACAAGCGCCGCGCTCCACACGGACGTTCTGGCGCGGTACAGCAGCCCTTGTGCCTGATGACGTGGTCAGTACACTCCGCTCGGCCACCTTCCGGGGAGGGGATATGAATTCACATTTCGGACTGCGTGCGTTGATTTGCGGCGCACTGGTGTCGCTGGGTGCGATGTCGCTCGCGCGCGCCGAAGGCACCTACGAGATTCCGGCCGGCGCGCATTTCAATCAGGACAAGCTCGCCAAGGTCAGCGAGTTCTTCAACAACGAGGTCGCGACCGGCAAGATCGCCGGCGCGACAGTGCTGATCAAGCAGCACGGCAAGCCGGTCTTCCGCGAAGCCTTCGGCGTGCAGGACGTGGTGAGCAAGGCGCCGATCACGGACCAGACCATCTTCCGCCTGTTCTCGATGAGCAAGGCGATCACCTCCGTCGTTGCGGTGCAGTTGATCGAGGACGGCAAGATCAAGCTCGACGATCCCGTCTCGAAATACATTCCGTCCTTCGCCAATGTGAAGGTCGGCGTCGAGAAGAAGGCCGACGACGGCACCAAGTCGCTCGAACTCGCGCCGCTGAGCCGGCCGATGACGGTGAAGGATCTGATGACGCACACGTCTGGCGTCACCTATGGCTTCTACGGCGACAGCCTGGTCCGCAAGGCCTATCGCGACGCCAAGATCTATGACGGCGATTTCGATCTCGCCGAGTTCGCCGAGCGCATCGCAAAACTGCCGTTGCACAACCAGCCGGGCGCGCTGTGGCAATACGGCCATTCCACCGACATTCTGGCGCGAGTCATGGAGGTCGCAACCGGCAAGCCGCTGCTCGAGATCGAGCGGGAGAAGCTGCTCGATCCGCTCGGCATGGTCGACACCGGCTTCTTCGTCACCGGGCCCGAGAAGCAGAAGCTTCTGGCGCAGCCGGTGCCGAATGACGCCGATTTTCGTGTCGGCCGGATCAATGATCCGACGGTTGTCAAAAAGATTCAATTCGCCAGCGGCGGCATGGTTACGACCATGGCGGACTATGAGCGCTTTGCGCAGATGCTGCTCAATGGCGGCAGCCTCGACGGCAAGACCATCCTCAAGCCCGAGACGTTCAAGCTGATGGTGACCGACCAGGTCGGCCCGACCTCGGGGGTCAGTCGCGACTATTTCTATTTCCCCGGCGACGGGTTCGGCTTCGGCCTCGGCCTTGCGGTCCGCACCGATCCCGGCAACGCCAAGCCGCCGCCGCCCGGCGATCTCGGGGAATTGAAGTGGGACGGCGCCTCCGGTTGCTATTTCGTCATCGACCCCAAGCAGGACATGTTCTTCGTGCTGCTGGAGCAGACCCCGACCGAGCGCCAGCGCGTGCAGCGGACATTGAAGCAGTTGGTTTATGAAGCAATGGAGAAGTGACATGTTCGGGCGCCGCGCGCTGATCGCGGCGCTCGTTCTTTTGTTCGGTGCAGGTGGTGCGCAGGCGGGCTCCGAGGGGCGCGCCCACACTTTCTCGCCAGAAGGTCTGGCAAAGGTTTCCGACTACATCAGGAGCGAGGTCGCAGCCGGCACCTTTCCGGGCGCGATCCTGCTGCTCCAGCAGCACGGCAAGCCGGTCTATTACGAGAATTTCGGCGTCCGCGATGTCGCCACCGAGATCTCGATGAGCGCGGACACGATCTTCCGGCTCTATTCGATGTCGAAGCCGGTCACGACAGTCATGGCGATGATGCTGGTCGAGCAGGGCAAGCTCTCGCTCGATGATCCCGTCGCAAAGTACATTCCGGCCTTTGGCGCGATGAAGGTCGGTGTCGAGACGAAGGCCGAGGACGGCAAGGCTGCGCTGGCGCTGGAGCCGCTCAGTCGCCCCGTGACGATCGAGGATTTGATGCGCCACACTGCCGGGCTGCCCTACGGCTATTATGGCGGGGGCTTGGTGAACAAGCTCTATGCCGACGCCGGTCTCTTCGACAACAAAGCTTTGACCAACGCCGAACTCGTCGCGAAGATCACCACGCTTCCGCTCGCCGAACAGCCCGGCACGAACTGGGACTATGGCCACTCCACGGACGTGCTCGGCCGCATCGTCGAGGTCATATCGGGGAAATCGCTGTTCGCGTTCGAGAAGGAGCGGCTGCTCGATCCGCTCGGGATGACGGACACCGCATACTATGTCGCCGATCCTGCCAAGTGGCCGCGCATCGCCGAGCCGATGCCGCAGGATCGCGCGATCAGTCCGATGACGCAGGTCCGCGATCCCCGGAAACCGCTGAGGTGGGAGTCGGGCGGCGGCGGCCTTGTCGGTACGGTCGGTGACTACGCGCGCTTCTCGCAGATGCTGCTCAACGGCGGCAGCTATGAAGGCCGGCGCTATCTCAAGCCGGAGACCATCGCGCTGATGGCGTCGGATCATATCGGCCCCGCGACGAAGATCGCGCGCGATCAGAATTACTATCCGGGCGGAAGCTCCGGCTTCGGCCTCGGTTTCGCGGTGCGCACCTCGGTGCCATCAGGGACATCGTGGCCGCTTGGCGAATATCGCTGGGACGGCGTCGGCGGCACCTTCTTCTTCATCGATCCCGAAGACGATCTGTTCGGGATCTTCATGGTGCAGACCCCGTCGCAGCGCGGCCGGATTCAGCTCGCGTTGAAGACGCTGATCTATCAGGCGATGGGGCGGTAGCTAGCCGCCTTCGTAGCCCGGATGGAGCCAACGGGTCGGCGCGAAGCGCCGCCCGATGACAGGCTCCGCGCAATCCGGGAACATCTTTCCGCGAGGCGAGGACCCCGGATTTCGCTGCGCTCCATCCGGGCTACGGACTTACGCCCCGCGCACGATCTCGCGCACGTACCCGATCGTTTCCTCGACCTGGGCCGCATTGACGTCGAGATGGGTGCAGGCGCGGATGCGGCCGTCCATCATCGCGAGCGTCACGCCGCGCTGGCGCAGTGCGGCGACCATCTTGTCGCCGGCAATTCCGGCGCCATCAGGCTTGAAGAACACGAGATTGGTCTCGGGCTCCTGCACCTCGACGCCTGCGATCTGCGACAGGCCGCGGGCGAGCGCGCGCGCGTTGGCGTGGTCGTCGGCGAGACGGTCGACGTGATGGTCGAGCGCGTAGATGCAGGCGGCCGCGCAGACGCCGGCTTGCCGCATTGAGCCGCCGAGGCGCTGTTTCCACTGCCAGACCGCGTCGATGAAGGCGCGCGAGCCCGCCAGCACGCCGCCGATCGGCGCGCCCAGGCCTTTGGAGAAATCGATCCACGCCGAATCCCACCCCGCCGTCATGTCGCGCGGGGAGATGCCGCTTGCGACGGTGGCGTTGAGCAGGCGCGCACCGTCCATGTGGGTGACGAGGCCGTGCTGCTTGGCGATCGCGACGATCTCGTCGAGCGCTGCCTTCTTCCAGATCGTGCCGCCGCCGATATTGGCGGTCTGCTCGACGCTGACGACGGTCTGCGGCGGCTGGTAGCGCGTCCGCGGATGCAGTGCCTTGCGAAAGGTCTCCGGCGTGAACTGGCCGTCGGGTCCCTTGAGCTGGGTCACCTGGAAGCCGCCGATCGCGGCATGCGCGCCGCCCTCGCGGGCGATGATGTGCGCGCTCTCGTGGGCGAGGATCTCGTCGCCGGGACGGCAATGCACCAGCGTCGCGGTGACGTTGCACATCGTGCCTGAGGGCATGTAGACCGCGGCTTCCTTGCCGAGCAGCGCGGCGACGCGCTCGCACAGTGCGTTCACGGTCGGATCGTCGCCGAGCTGCTCGTCGCCGACCTCCGCTCGCGCCATCGCCTCGCGCATCGCAGCCGTCGGCTTGGTCTGCGTGTCCGAAAGCAGATTGATGCGCACCGGCGGCGCCTTGGGATCGATCGGGGGAGGGGTATAGAGCATCAACTTGCTCCCTGAGGGGAATGGCACTCGCTCGCGGTCAGCGAGCTCTGGGTGGACGCCGGGCGGCGTGACGAAACCGCATAATAACGATTTCTGTCTCGGTCACACGATAATCGATCAGATAGGGATAAGGGTTGACCGGCAAGCGACGGACGTATGCACGCGTAGTCGTTCGCCCTGCGTGGGGGTAGGTCTCTAGCAATGCTATGAGAGCGACAATGCGGCCGCGCACGTGGCCCGCGCCTTGGGGCGAGTGCGCCTGATGTAGGTCAGAATTTGGTCGATTTGGGCGAGCGCCCGCTTCGTATAGCGGACCTTTACAGCCCGTGCTTAGCCCACATCGCGCGGACTTCGTCGGCGCTGGCCAGCTCGCCGCGGGCGATTTCGGCTTCGGCCTCGGCGAGATCTGCCTCTTCCGCCGCCGTCAGCTCGATTGGTGGCTGATCGACCCCGGCAAGCTCAAGCAGGGTCCGCGCCAGTTCGTCCTGCTCTGAATCGGGCAGCCCGGAAACTTTGCTGAAGGCCTCTTCCAGAAGACGAGTCATGCTCAACTCCGCGATGTGCAATCATAGCACAGATGGCCTGTGGGAATCGCCGGCTCAAACAAAAAGGCCCCGGTGAACCGGGGCCTTTGAATGTCGTTCTGCCGAACTATCAGCGCGAATAGAATTCGACGACCAGATGCGGCTCCATCTGCACCGGGAACGGCACGTCGGAGAGGCCGGGGATGCGCACATACTTGGCGGTCATCTTGCCGTGGTCGACTTCGAGATAGTCGGGGGTGTCGCGCTCGGGGAGCTGGCTGGCTTCGAGCACGTGGGCGAGCTGCTTGGAGGCTTCCTTGACCTCGATCACGTCGCCGATCTTGAGCTGGTAGCTCGAGATGTTCACCTTGCGGCCGTTCACCTTGACGTGGCCGTGGTTGATGAACTGGCGCGCGGCGAAGATCGTGGAGACGAACTTGGCGCGGTACACGACCGCGTCGAGACGACGCTCCAGGAGACCGATCAGGTTCTCGCCGGTGTCACCCTTGAGGCGGCTCGCCTCGACATAGATGCCGTGGAACTGACGCTCGGAAATGTTGGCGTAGTAGCCCTTCAGCTTCTGCTTGGCGCGCAGCTGCACGCCGAAGTCGGAGAGCTTGCCCTTGCGGCGCTGGCCGTGCTGGCCGGGGCCGTACTCGCGGCGGTTGACGGGGCTCTTCGGGCGGCCCCAGATGTTCTGGCCCATACGGCGATCGAGTTTGTACTTCGCCTCACTGCGCTTAGTCATCGCGTCCTCTTCAGGTACATGGTTTGAGGAAACGCGCCCTCCTGTGTGACGGGCTGGGCCCGGCACTGACAGGTCCGATCCCCAAAGCTTAAGGGAGAGGACCACGGGTCGCGAAACGCTTCGCGGGCCGAAATCGGCCCGCGAGCAGGCGGCTTTTAGGTGAGTTTGGGCCGTTCTGTCAATGCGAATAGCCCCGAAATCATGTCCGGACCGCCCGGATCGGCTTCGGCCCGGCCGCGCGCAATTCGGCAGCGATTTCAGTGTTAAGGACCTGTTCCAGCCGGGTCAGGACCCGGGCAATGGGGGCGGCGTCGGTGACCCGGTGGTCCCAGCGGATCACGACATGGATGGTCTGGTCGCCCTCGACCACCCCATAGCTGACGATGAACGGGCCCGGCGTGATGGGATGGAGCTCGCCGCCGCCATAGGCAGCCACCGAGCTCACGGCAAAACTGCCGAACCAGTTGCCGCGCTGCCGGCCGAAATTCAGCCCGACCGCCCAGCACAGCCGCCGCAGCGGCAGCGGCAGGCGGCCCGCATGACCTTGCGGAACATGGGAACCTCTTCGACCGGGGCCGTCTTGGCACGCCGGATTTCGGCGTCCACCGCGGCCAGCGCCATGGCTTCGGGAGCCGCGATTCGCTGCGGCATCACGCATTCCTCGCCGTCTTGGACCCGGGCGATCGCCACCGACGCCACGCTATTGGGCAGCTCGTAGAGCATCGGCCAGGGCCATTTGGCGTAGACGGTGCGCAGGACCGGCTCGTCCCTGGCGACCAGGGCAAAGGCCTTGACGAACATTGCGGCCCAGCCGGAGGGCGCCATCGCTCCGGCACGCGCCTCCAGCAGGGGGCGGATATTGAGGGGGCGGGAGAGCGAGACGAATGGCACGTCCATCGACGCCCGCATGAGGTCGCAAATCAGGCGGCGCGGCAGCGAAATGGTCTTGGGCGTCCCGCGCATGGGTCTTTCGGTTCCTGCGGACTAAAATATGTGCAGTGAGCGGGTGGCCCGCTCGCCGCGTGCTCTAGCACGAACCAACCCGCCTGGGGCCGGTCGGTTTGCCGCATCAGGGCGCCGGCGAGGCCAGCGGCTTGGTCTTGTCGACGATATAAACTCCAAGCACTTTCATGGTCTTGTCGCCATGAGCCTTGGCGTCGTGCACGACGCCTGCCGGGATCTGGTAGGAATCCCCGGCTTTCAGGGTTTTCTCCGGCTGGCCGTCGATGAGGAGATTCAGCTCGCCTTCGAGCACGTAGCCGGTTTCGACCCCAGGATGGGTATGGCGTCCGGCCGCGCCGCCCGCCGGGACCTCTGCGATGGCGGTGACGGTGTTGTAGCCGTCGGGAAATTCGACCTTCTGCAGTGGGGTCCGCTTGATGCCGGTCTGCTGGGCGAAGGCCGCAACGGCGAGGCTGGTGAAGGCGAGAGCGAGCAAAGTCTTTTTGAGCATGGTTCTTCCTCCCTGGAACCGCCGACCCTAGCAGCGTCGCAGTTCCCGGCAAGGCCGCGATCGGCTCGTTCAGCGCTTGATTCCCTCGAACGCCGCCATGATGCCGCGCTGGAACAGCGACCAGTCGAAACCCAGCGCGATCGCGCGATAACCGCGGTCGACCAGGGCGTTGGCCTGGTCTGCGGTGCGGGCGACGCCGCCGATCGGCACGCCGCTTTTGAGGATGCCGGCCTCGGCGCGGGCGACCAGCTCCAGCAATTCCGGATCGTCCATCTGCCCGCGCTTGTTGATGGACGTCGCGAGATCGCCGGGGCCGATCACCGCGACGTCGATGCCCGGCGTCGCCATGATCTCGTCGATGCGATTGACGGCCTCGACATGCTCGATGGTGATCATGCAGATCATCTCGTCGTCGGCACCGGCCATGTAGTCCGGCATCGACTGGCCCCAGCGGAACGGCGCGTGGAACGGACCCCAGAGACGATCGCCGCGCGGCGGATAGCGCACGCTGCGCACCGCCTTCTCGGCTTCGGCGCGATTGGTGATCATCGGGAAATTGATGCCGAAGGCGCCGATGTCCATCGGCGCTTTCGCAAGCCACGGCTCGTTAGCCGCGATCCGCACCAGGGGCGTGCATGGCGTGCCTGTCGTGGCCGCAATCATCGCATGCGCTTCGGTCAAGCCAATCGGGCCATGCTCGAGATCGACGATGATCCAGTCGAGCGAGCGCGCCATGATCTGTACGGTCTGCACGCTCGGGATTGTCGCGATTGCGCCGAAGGCGGGGCGCCCTTCGCTCCACAATTGGCGGAGGCGATTGAGCGGCGTTGCGGGGACCGGCATGGGGATGAACCTGCGAAGATGGCGACGGCGAAACCTAGCAGCGCGCCGTCGAGGCGCAAGGTCAGACCAGTGCGCGTCCGCCGAAGAACGGCGTCAGCGTGGCCGAAAGCCCATGCACGCGGTTCGAGGTGAAGATCATCTCGGCGCCGGACTGCGCGATGCCGCCGATTTGCGCGCCGAGCAGGTCGGAGACGCGGCGGGCGATGGCGGGCGCGGGGTCAATCCATTCGACCGGCCAGGGCGCGAGCGTCTTCATCCGGTCGAGCAGCAGCGGATAGTGCGTGCAGGCGAGCACCACGGTGTCGGTGCGCGATGTCGCGTCCGCGGGATCACCGACGAAGCAGGGGGCGAGTTCGGCGAGGATGTCGCCGTCGCTGATCGGATGGCCGCTGAGCGCGGCTTCTGCCAGCGAGGCGAGCTCGGGCGAGCCGACCAATGTCACCTCGCAACCCAGCGCGAAATCGCGGATCAGCGCCTTGGTGTATTCGCGCTTCACCGTGCCCTTGGTGCCGAGCACCGAGACGCGGCGGCTCTTCGACTGCGCGCAGGCGGGCTTGATCGCCGGCACGGTGCCGACGAAGGGCAGGGAATAAGCGGCGCGCAAGTGAGATAGGACCAGGGTGGACGCCGTGTTGCAGGCGATGACGACGAGGTCAGGATCGTGCGTGCCAATCAGTTCGCCCATCAGCGGCACGACACGGGCGATGATCTCGTCCTCGCTGTGGTGGCCATAGGGGAAGAAGGCATCGTCGGCGACATAGACAAAATGCGCGTCCGTGCGCGCGGCCACGACCTCGCGGAGCACCGTGAGTCCGCCAAGGCCGGAATCGAACACCAGGATCGTCGGGGAATAGGTCACGTCGCTACCTTAAGGGCACCATGGTTACCATTCGGTTTTTGGGGCGGTTTTGCGGCGGGGCCGCTTGGGACCAATTTGGAACGATTCAATTTCACGGTTGCCGCAAGTTCCCGCTATCAGCAGCTGCGCTGCGGACGGGGACATATCCGCAAAACTCCGGAGAGCCGATATGATCAGAAATACCAGTAACGGCTGGGGCAGCGTTTCCCGGTGGCTGCACTGGATTTTGGCGCTGGCCATCCTCGCCATGATCGGCTTCGGCTGGTGGATGAACCACATCCCGGCGCGTCCCGACCGCTTCTTTTACCGCTCGATCCACGCCGATATCGGCTATGTGATCCTGCTGCTGACCGTGCTGCGCCTGGTCTGGCGCGCCGTCAACCCGACGCCCGCGATGCCGCCTGAAACCTCGCGCTGGCAGAAGATCGCGGCCCATGTCAGCCACGGCGCGCTCTATCTCGTGGTCATCCTGGTCGCGATGCTGGGCTGGGCGCATTCCGGCGCGCGTACGCCGGATTATTCCGATTTCTTCGGCCTGTTTCACGTGCCGCAATTCACCTCTCCCGACCGTGCGGCGGCGGGCGCCTATGAGGACCGCCACATCCTCTTTGCCTATGTGCTGCTGGCGCTGATCGCGATTCACGTGATCGCTGCCCTCTGGCACCACTTCATCCGCCGCGACCGCGTCGTGGCGCGGATGGTGACGGACGAGGCGGGGTAGGTCTCGTGTCCCGGACGCGCTGCAGCGTGCAACGCTGCTGCGCAGAGCCGGGACCCAGGAGGCCACGGTACCGACCGCAACATGGGCCCCGGCTCTGCAGCGCATCACTTCGTGCTGCGCTGCGTCCGGGGCACGAGAGCAAAGTGTCAGGGCATGCTCTCTCCACCTCGTCATTGCGAGCGCAGCGAAGCAATCCAGAGTCTTTCGCGTGGCAGTCTGGATTGCTTCGCTGCGCTCGCAACGACGGGTTAAGATGCGGCGTCACGGCAGGTCCAACTCACGGTCGCAGGAGACGCCATGCTCACCGTTCACCATCTCGGCAAGTCGCAATCCGAGCGCATCGTCTGGCTCTGCGAGGAACTGGGAATTCCCTACGAACTGAAGCGCTACGCGCGCGATTCCGTCACCATGCTGGCGCCGCCCGACTACAAGGCGCTGCATCCGATCGGGAGTGCGCCCGTGATCACCGACGGCGACCTCGTGCTCGCCGAGTCCGGCGCCATCGTCGATTACATCATGGCCAAATACGGCGATGGACGCCTTGCGCTCCGCCCTGATCATCCTGATTTCGCGCAGTTCCTGTACTGGTTTCACTTCGCCAACGGTACGCTGCAGGCCGGCATGGGCCGGCTGATGATCCTGAACCGGCTCAAGCTCGCCGAGGACAATCCGATGCTGGTCGCGAGCAGAGGGCGTACCGACCGCGCCTTCGACCTGGTCGATGCGCGTGTTCGCGACGCCGAATATCTGGCGGGCGACACCTTCACCACCGCCGACATCATGATGGGCTTCTCGCTCACCACGATGCGCCACTTCCAGCCCTATGACCTGTCGCGCTGCCCGAATGTGATCAAATATCTCGGCCACGTCGGTGCCCGCCCGGCCTACCGGCGCGCGATGGAGAAGGGCGATCCGGGAATGGCGCTGCTGCTGAGCTGAGCCGCGGCGCCGGTTCACGCGATCCGGTTCGTGGTCGTTGACCGCTCGCTCGCCAGCTGCTTCTGCAAGCGGTCGATGTTTTGCAGCAGGCGCTGGCTGGTCAGCACCAGGAAGTAATAGCCGAACTGCGGGTCCTGAAAATAGATCTCGAGCAAGCGGTCATAGGTGATCGTCAGCACCTGTCCGTCCTCGACGCATTCGATCGTTCCGGTGCGCCGGTTGTCCGGCGTGAGGAAGCCGAGCTCTCCCATGAGAGCTCCGGGCCCGATCTCGACATTGATCTCCTTGACCAGGAACTTGCCGGTGACCGTGAGGAGCATCTCCTTGGCGGGATCGCCCAGTTTGAAGAGCGTATCGCCACTGCGATATCTGCGCTCGGTCATGAACGGCTTGAGCCACTCGATCGACATGTCGCCTTCGGCCGCATGACGCGCCTTCTTGACGAGCTTGAGCATCTGCCGCAGGCGCAGGGCGTTGATCGGAAGCAGCAGCAGATAGAGGAGGAAGGTCGAGACGTTGGCCGAGAGCGCGCCGAAAACGGCGAAGAACGCACAGCCGACCATGTTGGCGACGCGCAGCGGCACCATCGTCCGCATCAGGAGGGTGGCGACGAAGAAGCCGGCGCCGACCGCGGCGAACAGATTGGCCAGCGTAATGTTTTGGACAAAGATCTCCAGCAACCGGTTGAAGATCGCGTCGTAGGTGACGTTGTTGGGATCGAGGCCCATCTGGACCAGGATCTTTGCGATCCTGAGGTTGTCCGTCGCCGCATCGAGAATGCGGTCGAGGATCGAGGAAATGTCTGCGCTGCCGGACGGCATGTACTAACCCCGCGTAAGGCCTTCAGTCCTGGTCGGTATGCTCGACACGTATAGCCGAAATCGAATGACGACCGCTTGAAATGAAGCCTTCGGCCGCCATGCCGCAAGAGGCAAATTTTAGCCTGATCGGGCGTTTCGGCAATTGCCCGTTGGTTGTGCGCATGGCCGTCGCGCGCCCGTGATTCGGGGCCCCCGGGGCGCGGGCTTCGGCGTCGTGGACCGTGGCGCCCCGACGGGGCGGGGCGCAGGGCGACCAGCCTTACGGCTTGGCGGCGGGCTGCACGACCTGCTGCTCGACGAGGTCGAGGTGCCCCGGCAGCGAACCGGCGCGCAGCAGCATCGCGACGCTATTGGCTTCCTCCAGGGTGAAATTGCCGGAGATCTGGCCGGAGCCGCCGGTGATGGGCTCGCGGATCACGGGGGCGGAGATCACCTTGCCGTCGAGCACGATGGCGAAGGGCCTTCCGATGTTCTCCTCGGTGACGTGGGCAAAGCGCCGCGTGCCGCGGCCGTTGAAGCGGAACGAGGCGATCGGGTCTTTCGTGCCGCTGGCAAATCCCGGGCCGGCATAGCTGATGTCGTCGCCGTCGAGCGCGCTGTCCTTGGCGACCAGGTAATGGCGCTCGTCCTTGAAGCCGGGCAGGACTTCGGTGCCCGTGGGCGGCGTGCCGGATTGCGCCTGCTCCGCCGGCATCGAGACGTCGATCAGGCGGAAGCTGACCTTGACCTTCCTGGCGAAGACCGCGGTCACGCGGGCGGGCTCCATCATGCCCGGGATGAAAATGCGGATGCGATCCGTACCATCCGGCAGGACACTGGCGAGGTTGATGCCGGCATCCTTGAGGCGCTGCTCGATCATGGCGATGGAATCTTCAACGAGATCGCGCAGCCGGGCCGCGGATGCGGCATCGGTCGGCGCGAGCCTGACCAGTCCGTCGCCGCCATCGGTCACCGTGAGCGCGTGCGATGGCAATCCCTCCGCGGCCGACGCGAGCTTGCGTGCGAGCTGCTCGCGGCCCTTGGCATCCGCGATCTTCACCTCCACGCCGGCGTCGCGGATCGCAAGACCGGAGAAGGCGATCTTGCCCTCGCGCAGGGTCTTGTAGACATCGTCGCGCAAATCCGTGACGACGCTCTCGCGCAAGCCGTCGGTATCGACCCTGTAGACGACGCGCGAGCCGCCCAGCTTCTCCATCTTGTCGGCGACGAAGGCGGCGATCCTGGCACGCATCTTGTCGAACTGGCCGTCCTCGGCGCGCGCCGCGCGCGGCAGGACGATCGCCGAAGTCATGATCGCTGAAGTCATGATCGCCGAGGTCACGGCGAGCGCGACAATCAGCCGTGTGATGCGGTGCCGCGGGGGCGTGGTCATGATTTCCTCAAGTCTTGCGGCAGGACGCTGGCAGGGGAGTCCGATGCATGTTCTTGGTCCCCGGATCGGGCGGGGAGGTTCAATGGCCTCGAAGACGCGTGCTACGGCCGTAGCCGTTCGGCCATGGACGAACGCTCAATCATCCATCATTCTGTCGGCGCTCGACCGGCTATCGGCCGAGGCCTCGCCGACCAAAATGTCAAAAGACAGGGGGCGGGGAAATGCATCTGAGGGAGGACGGAATTCCATGGCGGGCATCCACGCGCTCGATCGGTTCATCGGCAACGACTATCCGGACTTCGCGACGGACGCAGAGGTCCGGGCCTTCGAGCAGGTCCCTTACGCCGATCGCGTCGCGGCCGAGAGCACCTATGACGCCATCAGGCTCGGTGCGGCGCGCAACCCCGACGGTGCGGCGATCCAGTTCCTGCAAAACGCCGATCCGGCCGATACGCCTGTGATGGTCACCTATCGCGATTTCGTCGCGCGCGTCACGCAGGCCGCCAACATGTTTCACGCGCTCGGCGTCGAGAAGGGCGATGTCGTCAGCTTCATGCTGCCGCTGGTGCCCGACGCCTTCGTGACGCTGTTCGGCGCCGAGGCCGCGGGCATCGCCAATCCCGTCAATCCGCTGCTCGAGCCGCACCAGATCGCGGAGATCCTTGAGGCCGCGAACACCAAGGTCCTGGTTGCGCTCGGGCCGATGCCGGGCACCGACATCTGGCAGAAGGTCGAGCAGATCCGTCCGCAGCTGAAACATCTCAAGACGGTCGTGCAGGTGTTCGGCGGAGGCGATCCGGACAAGGGCATCTTCGCCTTCAACGACCTGATCAAGCAGCAGCCGTCCGACCGGCTTATCAGCGGGCGCAAGATTCTGGGTGGCGACATCGCGGCCTATTTCCACACCGGCGGCACCACCGGCACGCCGAAGCTCGTGCGGCACACCCACGCCAATCAGGTCTATCAGGCCTGGGCGCTCAATCTGCTGCTGAAGTCGAAGCCCGGCGCCAACATGCTGTTCGGCATGCCGCTATTCCACGTCGGGGGATCGCTGACGCAGGTGTTGCTGACGCTGTCCGCCGGCGGCTCATTGGTCGTGCTGTCGCCGAGCGGCTGGCGCAACCCGAATTCGGTGAAGAACATCTGGGGGCTGGTGGAGCGCTTCAAGCCCGAGGCGCTGTCGAGCGTGCCGACGGTGCTGGCGGCGACGCTTGCGGTGCCGCAAGGCAATGCGGATATCTCCAGCCTGAAATATGCCGCCGGCGGCGGCTCGGCGATTCCCGTCGCCGTCGGCTCGGCGATCCAGGAGAAGCTGAAGCTGCCGGTGGTCGAGGTCTACGGCATGACCGAGACCTCGAGCGTGCACACGCTCGCTTATCCCAGCCGGCCGATCCGGCTCGGCTCGGTTGGCCTTCCCATGCCTTACGCGCGCGTGCGCATCGTGCAGCTCGATGCCGACGGCCGCCTGATCCGCGATTGCGCAGCCGACGAGATCGGCGTCGTCATCATGGCCGGGCCCGGCGTGTTCGGCGGCTATCTCAACGACGAGCACAACGAGGGCGCGTTCGTCGACGAGGTCTGGGTCAACTCCGGCGACCTCGGGCGTCTCGATGCCGACGGCTACCTCTGGATCACCGGCCGCGCCAAGGATCTCGTGATCCGCGGCGGGCACAATATCGATCCCGCGCCGATCGAGGAGATCATGTTTCGCCATCCCGCCGTCGGCTTCGCCGCCGTGGTTGGCCAGCCCGACGCCTATGCGGGCGAGCTGCCGGTCGGTTACGTGCAACTGAAGCCGGGCGCGACCGTTCAGCCGGGCGAGCTCGAGTCCTGGGTGCGCGAGCGGACGCCGGAACGCGCCGCCGTTCCGGTGCAGGTCATTCCGATCGACCCGATGCCGGTGACCGGCGTCGGCAAGGTGTTCAAGCCACAGTTGCGCTGGGATGCCGCGCAGCGCGTGTTCGCCAAGGTGCTGTCGCCGCTCACTGAGCGCGGCATCGACTGCAAGGTGAAGGTCGGCGCGCATGGCAGCCACGGCTCGATTGCCACTGTGACGCTCGCGGGCCTGCCGGCAGACCAGCGCGAACTCGTCGCTGGCGAGGTGCACACGCTACTCGATCCGTTCGTGATGCGGCACGAGGTGGTGCAGGCGTAGGTAAGGGCACGCGAGGCTTGCGCGCCTCGCCGCGAGCGCGCATCATCCTCTCAAAAAATGGGGGGAAGCCGATGCCTGAACTCTCTCGCCGCCGTCACCTTCAACAATTGTCGGCCGTGTTCGGATCCGCTGCGCTGTCCGGATTGTCACGGCCGGTATGGGCGTCAGAGCCGGACATTCCGCCGGAGGGCATCGGCAAGGGCATCAAGCATATCTCGTACAGCGATGTCGGCGGCCGGCCCGACACCGTGCAGGTGATGTTCAACCGGCAGCACGTCTATGTCGGACACATGTTCAGCGACGGCGTGACGATCCTGGACGCATCCGATCCGCGCGCACTGAAACCGGTCAATTTCTTCACTGCCGGGCAATACACCCGCACCCACCATCTGCAGGTGGCGGAAGACCTGCTGCTGCTTGCGAACGGCGCCAACATCGTCGCGATGCAGTCCTACGACAGCATGCGCGGCTATTTCGAGAATTCGCTCGCCGAAAGCATCACCAAGGCCAAGAAAT
The DNA here is from genome assembly GCF_056402655.1 of Bradyrhizobium sp. P3_C3. Classification (NCBI taxonomy): domain Bacteria; kingdom Pseudomonadati; phylum Pseudomonadota; class Alphaproteobacteria; order Hyphomicrobiales; family Nitrobacteraceae; genus Bradyrhizobium; species Bradyrhizobium sp. P3_C3. The sequence goes on from NZ_JBFUGY010000020.1 coordinate 140,256, forward strand.
TCCGCTCCGGCCTGTCGATTCACGACATCTCGAAACCGGGCGAGATGCGCGAGGTCGCGTTCCTCGAAATGCCGGGCTTCGGCATCAACCGGCTGTGGTGGCCCGGCGGCCGCTATGCCTATGTGTCGGCGCATTTCGACGGCTTCACCGACCACATCCTTTGCGTGGTCGATCTCAAGACCATCACCAAGCCGGAGATCGTCGCGAAATGGTGGCTGCCGGGCATGAACCGCGCAGCCGGCGAGCCGGCGACGCCCAAGGGCAAGCGCTTTGCGCTGCATCACATGATCACGGCGGGCGATCGCGGCTATGCCGCCTGGCGCGACGGCGGCTTCACCATCCACGACATCGGCGATCCCGCCAATCCGAAGCTGCTCTCGCACATCAACTGGTCGCCGCCCTTCTCCGGCGGCACGCATACGCCGCTGCCGTTGCCCAAGCGTCAGCTCGCCATCGTCGCGGATGAAGCCAATGCGGATCAATGCGCCAAGGGCCTGTTTCATACATTCGTGCTTGACGTGCGCGCGCCGCAAAATCCGGTGCCGATCGCGACGCTGCCGACGCCACGCGATCGCGACTTCTGTGCGA